>CBFHRN010000007.1:7005-57031 GCA_965658275.1 Croceimicrobium sp. | reverse complement strand
TCTAAACTGGATCCAGCCGAAGGAATCCGTTTCCGTGGCTACTCCATTCCCGAATTGCAAGAGAAATTACCCAAGGCACCAGGAGGCAATGAACCGCTTCCGGAAGGAATTTTCTACTTGATGTTGTTTGATGAACTTCCAGATGAGAATGCGGTGAAGGCAGTTACTGCCGAATGGAATCGTCGCGCAGATGTGCCACAGCATGTTTTTGATGTATTAGATGCCCTTCCTACGGATACGCATCCAATGACTCAGTTTGTGAATGCGATTATGGCACTTCGTACCGAAAGTGAGTTCCATACAGCATACCGCGATGGCATTAATAAAAAGGAATATTGGCAGCCGACCTATGAAGACGTGATGAATCTTATCGCACGTCTACCTCGAGTGGCAGCCTACATATACCGACGTACTTACCACAATAGCGATCATATTGCTCCTGATCCTAGCTTAGATTGGGGCGGTAATTTCGCGCACATGCTTGGCTTCAGTAATGAAGAGTTCCGCGAGCTTATGCGTATTTACCTTACCATTCATTCTGATCACGAGGGCGGCAATGTCTCTGGGCACACCATTCACCTAGTTGGCTCCGCCTTAAGTGACGCCTATCAGGCCTTTGCTGCGGGTATGAACGGTTTAGCAGGTCCATTGCATGGTTTAGCCAATCAAGAAGTGATTCGCTGGACTTTAGGAATGATCGATGATTTAGGCGGTGGATTACCATCTAAAGAGGCGATTGAGGGGTATGTACGTAAAACCTTAGATGAAGGAAAAGTTATTCCTGGATTCGGACATGCGGTTCTTCGTAAAACAGATCCCCGTTACACCGCTCAGCGTGAATTTGCTTTGAAACATATGCCAGATGATGACTTATTCCAAGTAATTAGTCGTATTTATGAAGTAGTTCCAAGCGTATTGCAAGAATTAGGAAAGGTTAAAAATCCTTGGCCTAATGTAGATGCCCATTCGGGTCAACTGCTCATGCATTACGGCCTTACGCAATACGATTACTATACCGTATTATTTGGCGTATCTCGTTCTTTAGGAACTTTAGCGAGTTTAATTTGGGATCGTGCCCTGGGTATGCCGATTGAGCGTCCAGGATCTACGACTACTAAACTGTTGAAAGAGAAATACGACGCTTAATTAGCGACGAGAATATCAGAGAAAGGCCGGCATTTTGCTGGCCTTTTTTAGTTTCGGTAAATACGATAAGCCGAGTCTTGCCCGATTTTCTTTAAAAGATAAATACCGCTTTTCGCATCAAAACTTAATTTTCCACTTTGGTATTCATAGTCCAAGGATCTACCCTGAAGATCTAATAACTCCCACTCCGCTGCCTTAAAATCTCCTTCTAGCCAAAGCTTTCCATTACAAGGATTAGGATATAATTTAAGAGTACTCAAGGAATTCATCCTTTCTAGGCTTAAACCTTTCGCATTGCCCGTGGCGAGAATGAGAGAAGGACTTTGACTAAAGTCTGTTCCAGCGGCATAAAATTGACCTTGACTATCGCAGACAATTCCCGAGCCAATGCATGTGGCACTCTGAGAAAACTTATCCAAAAACAAGCGCTGTCCGCTATCATCACTTTCTACCACAATCATTTCCGTACTTCCATTTTCAGGGTTAATCTGGTAGCCAGTAAACAAGTAGGTGTCGTAGGGACTTACCGCCATATCAAAGCAAGCATCGTTTTTAGGCACACCTGGTCTCACATAAACATCACTGATGACATTTAAATTAGTATCCACTATCGTTAGCGTAATATCAAAGAAAACCGAAAAAGCAGAGGCGCTTTCACCACCCACTACAATTTGAGCCTTCGAGTTTAAGCCGATGGCATTACCTCCTCGGGTATAGCCATTCGAAATAACTTTCTTAGAGCTTATCTGGCCATCATTGGCCACTTTAGTTAGGAGCATATCAAAGCGATTGGCTATCTCGTAATCTGAGGTATAAACCCAGCCACCTAAAGGCAAGGCACATATTTCCTGAGCAATAAAATCCAAGCTATCCGTGTGGACATGTCGACTGTAGATACTAAGGTTGCTATCAAGAAATAAAACTTGGGCGCCTAATGGCATGCCACTGCCGGGTCGCATCTGGCACAATAATGCGATATCATTTGGTCCACGTGCGGTAATATCTTGTCCGATTAATGTGGTATCGCCGTCTCCGTAAAAAGTTTGTTGAAGAAGTGTTCCGCTGGTATCAATAATGCTTACCCAGGCTCGATCTGTGTCATTGAGACTTTTTTCACCAGCTACAAATAGCTTCTTGTTGTGGAAGATGATTTGTGAAGCGCTGTAATCCCCTAAACTACCGTAGGTTTGGGTCCATAAAATCTGTCCTTGTGGATCAATTTTGTAGAGGTTCCATTTTCTTCCAAGGACTGATGTGGTGTCACCATTGGATATGTAATAAATATTGCCAGAATCGTCTACACAAGGTTTGCCAGAGGCAAGTAATTTATTAGCAGGTCCAAAGGTGTTCCAAGAAGCATTTTGAGCCAAAATGGGTAGGCAGAATAGTAGACAGAGAAGGGTTTTCATGGCTGCAATTTACTATTATCATCCGATAAAGTTGATTGTCCTCATTTTTCTCCACCGTGCCCTTCTGATTTTCAAAAAAATAAGTCTAAATTTGCACTCCTTTTTCTGGGGAGCTTGTGAAGCAAGGAAAAGGTTGATTTTCAAAAAAATGTAAATTCTTTCATCGGTTTGCTCCCAGCTGTTTCTGAGTCGATGGAATACAAATATTTTCTGCATGTCAGAAGAAAACAAAAAAGTAGCTGAAGAGGAAGTGGTAAACACTCCTGAAGTTACATCTGAAGCCACCGAAACTGTAGAGGAAGTAAAAGCTGAGGAAACTACTCCAGCTGAAGAGACTGTAGCAGTAGAAGAAGTGGAAAGCACTGAATTTGATTGGGAAGAATTTGAGTATGGTATTGCCTCTAAAGGTAAAGCGCAACGTGAAGAGTTGACCAAACTATACGAGGAGTCACTTACTACAATCGATGAGCACACCATTACTGACGGTACCGTTATTAGCAAAACTGACCGCGAGGCGATTGTTGATATCGGCTACAAGAGTGAAGGTGTTATTTCTTTAAATGAGTTCCGTTACAACCCAGATCTTAAAGTTGGTGACAAAGTTGAGGTATTGGTAGACAAGCAAGAGGACAAAGAAGGTCAATTAGTACTTTCTCACCGTAAAGCTCGCTCTATCAAGGCTTGGGATCGTGTGAACGAAGCTCACGATAACGAAGAAGTTGTAAAAGGATACATTAAGTGTCGTACTAAAGGTGGTATGATCGTTGACGTATTTGGTATCGAGGCCTTCTTGCCTGGATCTCAAATCGACGTGAAACCAATCCGCGATTACGATGCTTATGTAGATAAAAACATGGAATTCAAGATTGTTAAGATCAATCATGAATTCAAAAACGTGGTTGTTTCTCACAAAGCGCTTATCGAAGCGGATTTGGAAGAACAAAAACGCGAAATTATTGGCAAGCTAGAAAAGGGTCAAGTACTAGAGGGCGTGGTGAAAAACATCACTTCTTATGGTGTATTCATCGACCTTGGTGGTGTAGACGGTTTAATCCATATCACCGATCTAAGCTGGAGCCGTATCAATCACCCATCAGAAGTGGTAGAGTTAGATCAAACTATGAATGTGGTAATCTTGGACTTCGACGAAGACAAGACCCGTATCCAATTAGGTTTGAAGCAGCTTGAAGCACATCCATGGGATAATCTTGATACCGAGCTTAAAGAAGGAGATAAAGTTAAAGGTAAAGTAGTTGTATTAGCTGACTACGGTGCTTTTGTTGAAATCATCCCAGGTGTTGAAGGACTTATTCACGTAAGTGAAATGAGCTGGAGTACACACTTACGTTCAGCACAAGACTTTATGAAAGTTGGTGATGAGGTAGAGGCAGTAGTTTTGACCCTTGATCGTGAAGAGCGCAAGATGTCTCTAGGTATCAAGCAGCTTTCTACTGATCCTTGGACCGATATTACCACCAAATACCCTGTTGGTTCTAAGCATTCCGGTGAGGTACGTAACTTCACGAACTTCGGTGTGTTTGTTGAGCTAGAAGAAGGAATTGATGGTTTGATTCACATCAGTGACCTTAGCTGGACTAAGAAGATCAAGCACCCAAGTGAGTTTACTTCGGTAGGCGCTAAACTTGAAGTGGTTGTATTAGATATCGATGTTGAAAACCGTCGATTAAGCCTTGGTCATAAACAAGTTGAAGACAATCCATTCGAAACCTATGCTACTCTTCTTGAAGAAGGAAGTGTAATCGAAGCGAAAGTTCTTCGCAAGGTTGATAAGGGTGCTGAAATCTTATTCGAAAACTTAGGTGTTGAAGCGTTCGTACCTTCTCGTCACATGGTGAAAGAAGACGGTTCTGAAGTGGCTCCTGAGGAGAAGATTGATTTCAAAATCATTGAATTCAATGCTGATGCTCGCCGCGTTGTAGCTTCCCATACAGAACTTCACAAACAAGTGAAGGCTGAAAAGGCTAAAGCGGATAAAGTTCAAGCTAAAAAGGCTGTTAAGGTGATCAATTCCAATGTAGAACGTTCTACCTTAGGAGATCTTGACGCACTTAGCAAGCTTAAAGAGCAAATGGAAGACGAAGAGAATAAAGGTTAATCTTTATTTCTGAATACTTTAAGCCCCGGTGTTTCAAAAACATCGGGGCTTTTTATTTGGTCTTTTCGAATATATTTGCGCCATCAAGGGGAATAGATTGAAGAAAGTATTTCATTTTATCCTAGCCCTAATTGCAATGGGGCTAAGTTACCAGTCATTGGGTCAATTTAGTCAGGAGCAGCTTCAAGACTCCTTGTCTAAATATGTCCGAACCCAGGCTTATGATCAAATCATTTATTTTGCGAAAACCCAGATTGAGAATTGGGAAGGAAGCGATACCATTAACAATGATTACGCTAGGGCCATTTTAGCCGTTTCTAGGTCTTTTGCGCAGCTCGAATCCTACCAAGAAGCCTTGCCTACAATCAAAGGGCATTAGCCATTTTCCATCTCTTAGATGACTCGGTCGGAATTAGTAGGACATATTCCAATTTGGTTGGGATCTATTACTATCAAGATGATTCTTTGAATTCGACCTTCTATTTTAAAAGGCATTTAAGTACGCTGCCCTCTAATTTTTCGGCACGTGACCGTTTCTTCACGGAATACATCAGAGCTTTAATAGCATTGAAGTTCTATCAACCTGAACAAGCGCAAGACACAGTGAGCAAGGTATTACCAAGACTATTTTACTCACCATCTACTGCCTTGGATATATGGACAAAGAGTTTGGCGATTATGGACTCCAGCGCCTTTAAGCGCAGTACCCAGCAGTTTTTAGAACTAATGGCTACAGAGAAGCCGCTAAGTCGGATCGACAGCTTTCGTTTCTATTCTTATGGAGCTGAAAAGAGCTTGGAATTAGGAATGTGGAATCAGTTTAGATTCTTTGGTAAAGATTTAGAGCGCTTGTATCGAAGCAGCACGTTCCAGTTTAAGCTGGGAAGATAAAGCTCGGTTTTTTAAAGTATGTGCCCTGCGTAGCTCTAAACTTGGTGAGTTCGAAAAGGCTTATAGATTTCAGCGTAAATACAGCATGGCTGCAATGCGAGCCGATTCTTTAGCCGAATTGGATGAGGTGCGTAGACTTAGCGCAATGATCCATGTTCGGACCAAGGAATTGCGTAATGAAGAACTTAGACAGAAATTGGATGGTTCTCGATTCCAAGTTTTAGTGCTTGTGCTTATACTAACCGCAAGTTTAATCATTGCTATTTTATCTTACCGTGCATTTCAGGATAACCGAGAACGAAATAAGGTTATAGTTGAGGTGGCTAATACGCGTGGGAAAATGATATCCATCCTTTCTCATGACATTCGAACACCCCTTAGTCAGCTCCAATCAATGCTGGATCAGCATGATGCCGAAGCATTTAGTGCAGAGGAGCTTCAAATGATTTTGGATCAAATCAGGGAAACCAATGGGAATACTTTAAACCTATTGGATAAGACGGTAAGTTGGATCAATTTAAATCGAACGAATTTCAAAGTCAATAAAACAGAGTTTGCTTTAGGCGACTTATTTACTGAGCTCGAAAGTCTTGTGAAAGGTAAACTTGAGGAAAAAGGGCTTATCCTTGTTCAAGAAATTGAACATGAGTTTTTAAATACCGATCGTTTTTTAGTGCAAACCGCTCTTTTCAATTTATTGAGTAATGCCATTAAATTTTCTCCGTCTGGCTCCAAGGTTTTTCTCCGATCGTATTGGCAAGATGGAGCGCCCGTCTTGGAAGTTGAAGATCAGGGCAGGGGTATGGAAAAACAGAAGCTTGATGAGCTAATGGACGAGATTAGCTCTACTAGTATCGGAACAGACCAAGAAATAGGCTCAGGACTTGGTTTGGTCATTGTGCGTGATGCCATTAAAAGGATCAATGGGCAATTGCAAATTGAAAGTCAGCTTGGAAAAGGCACCATTTCAAGAATTGTCTTGTAATTTAGTAGCATGAGATTAAGTGCTATAATTCGCTCACTAAATGATTGGGCCCCTCCCGTTTATCAGGAGTCCTATGACAATAGCCGTTTACTTTTCGGAGACACAAATGCTGAAATTGCCAAAACCTTGGTTTGTTTGGACATTACAGAGCAAATTGTAGACGAGGCCCTATCAAAAGATGTTAATCTGATTATCGCTCATCATCCGCTTATTTTCAAAGGGATAAAAAGCTTGAGTCCAAAGACCGATGCCGAAAGGGCTTTGATAAAAGCAATTCAAAATAATATTGCATTATTCGCCTTACATACTAATTTGGATAATGTTTCTAGCGGCGTTAATGCCGAAATAGGAAGGCGACTTGGGGTTCAGAAACCCCGTATTCTTGCACCTAAGGCTGGTTTGCTTAAGAAGCTTATCGTTTATGTGCCTCAAGCTAATTGGCAAAGTTTGGCGCAAGCGATGTGGGAAGCAGGGGCTGGAAGTATAGGAGAATATGATGAATGCAGCTATCGCTCCGAAGGTACCGGAACTTTTAGGCCTTCAGCGAATAGCAATCCTAGCATCGGGGAGAAAGAATTGATCCATCATGAGCCCGAAATCAAATTAGAGGTATTGGTGGAGTTACCCAAACTTTCCACGGTATTAGCCGCAATGAAAAAGTCACACCCCTACGAAGAGGTTGCTTATGATATTATTAGTCTGGACAATGAGCACCGCCAGGTTGGATCGGGAATGATAGGCGAGCTTTCTGCTCCAGCTCGGGTAAAGGACTTTTTGCAACATATTAAAAGCACCTTTGGTGGTGTTGTTCGGTATACCAATGCACCTAAATCCGAGATCCAAAGAATCGCTTGGTGTGGCGGCAGTGGAAGCTTTTTACTAGCAGAAGCAAAAGCACAGGGAGCAGATTTATTTATGAGTTCTGATTTTAAATATCATCAGTTTTTTGAGGCTGAAAATGAAATACTTATCGCAGATATCGGTCATTACGAAAATGAACAGTTCACTATTGAACTGATTGCCGAGTATTTGCGGAAAAAATTCCCTACTTTTGCCGTTCTTTTAACGGAAAACAGTACAAACCCGATCAATTATATATAGCTCTATGGCTAAAGAAGTTACTGTTGAAGAGAAGCTACGCGCCCTCTACGATCTTCAGCTTATTGACTCCCGCATCGACAGAATTCGTAATATTCGAGGTGAACTTCCTTTGGAGGTTGAAGACCTTGAGGACGAAATCGGTGGTTTAGAAACTCGTATCGAGAAATTGAATTCAGATATTTCTGAATTGGAACAGGAGGTGAAAACCAAGAAAAACCTGATTAAGGATTCTGACGAGAAAATCAAGAAGTACGAGACACAGCAAAAAAACGTACGTAACAACCGTGAGTTTGATGCGCTTTCGAAAGAAATTGAATTTCAGGAATTGGAAAATCAATTAGCTGAAAAGCGAATCAAAGAGTTCAAAGCTAAAATTGACACCAAGAAAGAAGCGATTGCAGCGGCTAATGAGAAATTAGCAGAACGCAAGTCTCACTTGGACTTCAAGAAGGGTGAACTCGACAATATTTTAAAGGAAACTCAGGACGAAGAAGACTTACTACTTAAGGAGTCTGCTAAGCAGCAAAAGGTAATCGAAGAACGTTTACTTAAGGCCTATACCCGTCTTCGGGATAGTGCACGCAATGGTCTGGCAGTCGTGGCAGTGGAGCGCGGTGCTTCAGGTGGTTCATTCTTTACCATTCCTCCGCAGCGTCAATTAGAAATTGCAGCACGCAAGAAAATTATTACGGATGAGCATTCAGGTCGGATTTTAGTAGACCCAGATTTAGCTCGCGAAGAGGAAGAGAAAATGCAGAAGCTTTTCTCTTCGAAAAAATAAAATTATAGCAATTTTGAAGGGACCTAAAGGGTCCCTTTTTTTATGCGTATTACTCACATTTTTATACTTGTTTTTGGTGCTTTAGGAGTGCATGCCCAAAAGGTGGAGTTTACCGATAATATGGTAGATGCCATTCATTCTACCTTGGAGCTTCGCTACAATGATTTAAGCAAGCAATTAGGATCAGAGCTCCAGTTAAATCCGGATAATCGTTTACCCCATTATCTGGAAGCGGCGTCTTTATGCCTGCGCATGTTTTTAGTAGAAAACGAAGCGTTTTTTAAAGAACATCGAGACCATCTAGACGATTTAATTGAGGCCGTTGAGGAAATACCCGATACTGATCCCAATAAGCGATCTCTTTTAGCGGAATTGCTTTTAGGAAGATCCGGAATCTACGCGAAGTATAAATACAATGTAAAAGCGGCTTGGGGTTTTTATAGAGCCTATAACCTCCTTAAGGAGAACTTGGAATTGTACCCCAATCACATTCCCACCTTAATTCCTTATGGTGTTCTTCAAACGGCGGTAGGAAGCTTACCCAGCGATTACCGCTCACTAGCATCGCTTTTTGGTTTCGAGGGAGATATAAAGGATGGATTAGCGATGATTCGGAAAGCCTATTACTACAGCCTGGCTAACCCAGAATATCGCTTTTACAGAGAGTATTTTGGCTACATCTACGCATACATTAATTTCGAATTAGAGACCAAAGAGCAAGTATCTCTATTTACGCTGAGTATTGATGTTAAAAGCTCCGCTTACTTTATTTATTTGGAGGCCCAGCAGGAGTTGAAAAAGGGTAGGGCGGTAGAAGCTTTGCATTTACTCCAATCTATTCCTTCAAACTCATCTTACCTTAAGGTTCCCTATTTCACTTACTTTCAGGGTAAAGTAGCTTTGATGGTAAACCCAAGCTTATCGCAAAAGTATTTGAAGCAATTTTTGGAGGAAGCTAAAGATGGGGAGCATCGCAAATCGACTTATCGTTATTTGGTCTGGTATCATTTGATTGAAGGAAACAAGGATCAGGCGGAAGACTATCGTCAAAAAATTTTAGCAGATAAAGAAACTTTGACCGGTGCAGATAAACAAGCCTATATCGAGGCAAAGCGCGGTTTCAACAAGCATCTAATCGAAGCCCGACTTGATTTTGATGCGGGGCGCTATGCTAAGATTGTAGAAAGTTTGAGTCCTTGGATGCTCTCCAAATATTGCCAAACCGACTGGGAGAAACAAGAGTTTCACTATCGAAAAGGAAGGGCACTACAAGAACTCAATTTTAAAGGGAAGGCGGAGCAAGAGTTTTTAGCCGCCGTGGCCTTTGAAGAGGAGTTGACTTATGCCTTGGGTAATAGTTATTTGCAACTGGGTTATTTATATGAAGCGAAAGGCGCCATTAAGAGTAGTAGGGTCTATTTAAAGAAAGCGGAGTCCCTTTCTGGATATGCTTTTCACGAAGGTGTTCAGCAAAAGGCAAAAGCTGTTTTGGCACGCCTGCCTTAAGCTTATTTTATTAATTTCACTTCCAAATCTCGATAATGGATCAATTATTAAGTATTACCTGGGACCTCGGCAGAGGAATAGATTTATCAATCCTAACCTTACGCTACTACAGCTTACTTTTTGCCCTGGGTTTTGTGCTTGGTTATTTGATCATGAAGCGAATCTTTCAAAAGGAAGGGATCGCGATTGAGAAGTTAGATACCTTGCTAACCTATGTGGTCGTTGCTACAATTGTGGGCGCTCGATTGGGTCATGTTTTCTTTTATCAATGGGATTATTATTCGCAACATCCTGTTGAGATTTTCAAAGTTTGGGAAGGGGGATTAGCTAGTCACGGAGCTGCCATCGCTATTATTATCGCGATGATCATTTATAGTAAGAAGGTCATTGATAAGTCCGCTCTTTGGATTTTGGACCGCGTGGTGATAACGGTGGCATTAGCAGGCTGTTTTATTCGCCTGGGGAACTTTGCCAATAGCGAGATTTATGGAGATATCTCCAATTCATCCTGGGAAATGGTTTTTACCAATCCTGTTCGTGAACGTATTCTTGTTAATTATGGGGATTATATTGATGCCGTGGATTTTATTGAGAAGGATGAATATGAAATCACCGATTCGCTGAATTATCCACTTTACGATTTACAATTTCAGTTTGGCTCAAAAATCCCAAATCACGAAGTTGCTGAGCGTTTGGTATTAACTCGTCTCAAACCGCTACTTATGGCTTCTGCTAAAGAAGACCTAAATCTAGTAATAACAGGTAGTCAATTGCGTTGGGATGATACAATAGAAGGACAAGCATCTATCGAAGCGAGGGGTTATCCAAGGAGTCCTACTCAAATTTATGAAGCCTTTGGTTATCTATTAATATTCTTTATCCTAGCTCGTCTTTACCTCGTGGCCGACGTTAGGCAGCGGCAAGGAATGTTGTTTGGACTCTTCCTAATCTTAATATTTGGCTTCCGATTCGCGATTGAGTTTATGAAAGAGAATCAAGTTGTGGCGGAGCAAGGTCGTAGTATTAATATTGGTCAAACCTTAAGTATACCCGCAGTACTCGCCGGTTTGTACTTCTCCATTTTTGCAAAGAAATCAACCGATGAATAAAAATCGTCAACGTATTATCGCCATTTTTCTTTTAGTGGCTTTCGGCTTATGGATCCTTTTTACCGTACTTCCCATGGGTGGTAATAGTGGAGGTGGAAAAAAGGGAAAAACTAAACTGCCTAAAATTGTAGAGCCACAATTTACGAAAGAAGCTAGTCTAGCTATTCTGGACTCAAATGGCAGGGATACTTTGAAAGTATTAGATATAGAATTAGCTGAAACCATCGCTGAAATTCAGTATGGTATGATGTACCGTCGTTCGATGGAAGAGCATACAGGAATGCTGTTTTTAATGGGTGAGGAGCGACGTCAATCATTTTATATGAAGAACACCTATGTATCGCTCGATATCATCTATATCAATGATGCTATGGAGGTGGTAAGTATTCAGAAAAACGCTCAGCCGCTTAATGAGTCTAGTTTACCTAGTGAAGGTCCTGCCTCTTTAGTGTTGGAAATTAAAGGTGGTTTAAGTGATCGATGGGGTATAGAGAAAGGTCAAAAAATCCGTTGGAAACGTCTAGATTAGGGCTATGAAAAAATTAAGTCTCCTATTTGTAGCTATTTTCTGTTTCCTTTCGGGGAAGGCCCAGGTGATTACGGACGAGAAGGGTTTTCAAACTTTTGAATTGAAAGAGGCCGATACGACCTTTATTATGAAGCAATATTTCTTAGTTCTTTTAACGAGTGGTTCGGAACGAAGTCAGTCGCAAGAAGAGGCTCTAGAAATTCAAAAAGGGCACATGGCCAATATAGATTCCTTAGCGAGTATTGGGAAATTGGATATAGCAGGACCCATGGGTGACGATGGCGATTTACGTGGTATCCTGATTTTAAGGGTACCAACAATCGAAGAAGCAAAGGCCTGCATAGAAGCTGATCCGGCTATCAAAGCCAAAAGATTATCCTACGAGCTTCACCCATGGTGGGCAGCAGTAGGAAGTACCTTGCGCTAGTCCTTATAGCGTCCTCCTTTAAAAAATCTCTTCTGCCAGTAGGCATTCGTAAGGGAGCTAATCATTACTCCACGGCTAGAGCTAGTATGAACAAATTTGAGATCATTTAGGTAAATGCCAACATGGTCGATGCGCCTCCCGCGTACTTTAAAGAAAACTAGGTCGCCGTATTTTAAATCTTCTAGATTCAGTGCTTGCATTTCCCCGAAAATATCCTCCGCTCTTCTTCTTTGAAACTGTTTTTTAAAGACTTCTTGATAGGCAATAATCACGAAGCCAGAGCAGTCTACTCCCTTTTTGCTCATGCCACCCATGCGGTGGGGGGTTCCATACCATTCGTCTATAAAGGCATCCATAGATTGGCTAAGGTCTAAGCTTAGCTCTTCTTCATCGGCTTCTCCCTTTATTGGGGCGGAAGTCTGCCCTTCCTTCTTCCGATTCGGTTCTAGTATATCATGCTCAAAGGTTTCTACTCTTTTATTAGGAGCCTTAGTCTTTGAGCCACGTTTAAAGCTTCCGCAAGATGCCAGCAGGAATAAAAGGGCCAAAAGAAAGAGTCCTTTTTTCATGAGGCAAAGATGCTCTGATTTATTCAAAAAATAAAGGCCACATTACTGTGGCCTTTAAAGGGGAAGGAATTCTCATAAGCATATGCAAATGAATCCGGAATATCTTAAACGAACTTTTAAGTATCTATCAGGCAATTGCCCTATTTATTTTCCTGCTTTTTGCATGGGGTTTTTGCGACTTTGATAGCGCTGCTTATAGAGCTGGAAACGACTAGGTTTCATCGCTGCGGGCCATTGGTTATCGCTGAAATCAGTATCTGCCGTTTCAAGGAAGGGGTCCAGTTCAATTTTCACTACTTCTTTTTTGAAGGCGAAAATTTTAGAGAAGGCCTCCTCTTGTTTCAACCATATTTCAGCTGGGTGTCTGCTTACTTCTTCTGAGCCATCTGCAAAAGTGAATCGCAATATGATGGGCATCACTAGGCCACCTTGGTTTTCAAAGCTAAGTTCGTAGAAGTTGTAGCCCGCATCTAGTATTTCTTTTTCACTATTGCTAAGTGAATTGCGGTACTTCTGGTATTGTTTTCGGTCGATGGGGAAAACCGTCCAATCGTCGTTTTTGTTGTAGAAGTCAGCCATTTCTGGATGCACGTCACTGTAGTGTTTTCCTTTCAGTTCTTCAGCATTACGATCATCCCCGATAAACTCATTTTCTGCTTCTTTTCGCTTACGCGGATTTTCGATATCTGGGTTTTTACTATCGAGTTTATACCATTTTACATCACTAAGGGCAATGTCTACATGATCGGTGGTATAAAACCAGCCTCTAAAAAACCAATCTAGGTCAACTGCTGAGGCATCCTCCATCGTGCGGAAGAAGTCCGCTGGAGTAGGGTGCTTAAACATCCAGCGCTTGCTATACATTTTAAAGGAATAGTCAAAAAGCTCTCTTCCCATCACTGTTTCTCGCAGGATATTTAAGGCGGTGGCAGGTTTGCCGTAAGCATTGTTTCCAAATTGCAAAATGCTTTCCGAATTGGTCATTATCGGCACCATTTCTGATTTTTCGGAGCGCATGTAAGGAGCAATTTTATAAGCTGGGCCGCGGCGGCTTGGGTAATTATCTTCCCACTCTTGCTCGGTGAGGTATTGAACAAAGGTGTTAAGTCCTTCATCCATCCAAGTCCATTGGCGTTCATCCGAATTCACAATCATTGGGAAAAAGTTGTGTCCAACTTCGTGAATGATAACTCCAATCATGCCATATTTCGTGCGCTTACTGTAGGTGCCATCCGCCGCGGGACGTCCACCATTGAAGCAAATCATGGGATACTCCATACCAATACGATCGGTATGCACTGATATTGCAACGGGGTAAGGATAATCAAAGGTGTATTTCGAATAGGTTTTAATGGTATGAGCCACCACTCGGGTAGAGTAGCGTTCCCAAAGGGGATTTCCTTCTTTTGGATAGTAACTCATCGCTAAAACGGTACGATCTCCGAATTTCACCGCCATGGCGTCCCAGATAAACTTGCGACTGGAACAAAAGGCAAAGTCTCTTACGTTTTTAGCTTTGAAGTGCCAGGTCTTCTCTTCCTTCGATTTCTTCCCTTCCGCGCGTTTAGCTTCTTTTTCAGTTACAATGAAAACAGGATCTTCTGTGTTATTTCTGGCTTCCTCTAAACGTTCTCTCTGCTCTTCGGAGAGCACTTCTTCTGGATTTTGAAGCACACCGGTAGCCCCTACTATATGGTCGGCTGGAGCTGTGATTTTGACATCGTAGTCTCCGAAAGGCAGAGCAAATTCACCCCTACCTAAAAACTGTTTGTTTTGCCATCCTTCGACATCATTATACACCGCCATTCGGGGGAAAAACTGTGCAATAGTATACAGGTAATTGTCCTCCTTCTTGAAGTATTCCAAACCGCTGCGGCCACCAATTTTGGCACGATCGTTAATGTTGAACCACCATTTTACACTGAAGCTAATGGAATCTCCATGCTTTAAAGGTTCTTCCAAATTGATGCGCATCATCGTGTAATTGATTTTGTGCGATTGGTAATTACCTTCTTGGTTACTTACTTGGTCAATTTTAAAACCACCATCAAAATCATAGAATAATCCTTTGATTTGACGGGCGTTCATGCTATCGTCGATTTCTCCAGTTTTAATCGCCTGTGTAAGGCTGTTTTGAGCACGCATGTTTTGATCCAACTGTACCCATAAATACTCCAAAGACTCTGGGGCATTGTTAATATAAGTCACCGTTTCCTCGCCATAGATTCTTTGGTTTTCGTCATCAAGACGAATATCCATTTTGTAATTGGCTTGCTGCTGATAGTAGAATGCACCTGGCGCACCACCACCAGTCCTATACATATTGGGTGTTGGTAGTTGATCGTACAATTGTCGGAAACGACTCTGATTAATATTTTCGGTTTGAGCTACAGCACTGATGCTAAAGCTGATGAATAGAAATAGGAATCTTAATTTCATGCATGTGTTTTTTTTGGAAAGCGGTCAAAAATAAAAATCTAATCGACATAGAGCTGTGAGAGAGCCTCCTCTAATCGATTATATTGATATTTAAAGCCGTAGGATTGGATTTTGGTACTGCTCACCTTATTGCTAGTAAGGGCTGTAGCAGCCATTTCGCCCAGCATTAACTTTAAAACGAAGGATGGTACATTGGGTAAAAAGAGCGGTCGGTTTAGGGTTTTTGCCAAGGACTCAGTAAGCTCTCGGTTGCTTACATTATGAGCTCCTACTGCATTAATCACCCCTGTTTTTAGGGCTTCATTTTCCAGGATGTACACAAACATCTCTGCAAGGTCTTTTTTATGAATCCAGGGCATCCATTGCTTACCAGACCCGAGAGCAGCGCCTAATCCAAATTTTACCGGTAAAGCCATCTTGGCAAGGGCACCTTCATTTTTGTCGAGGACAATCCCAATGCGCGCCCTTATCACGCGTAGTCCAAGTTCTTCAATGTGCATGGCTTCTTGTTCCCACTTTTGGCAAACGATACTTAAAAAGTTGCTACCAGGGGCGTCCTCTTCATGGTATTCCTTATCGAGACTATCGGGATAGTATCCAATCGCGGAAGCGCTCAAAAAAGTTTTTACTTGATGGTCTGTTTTGGCTAGAGTTTCGGCTAGCAGTCGGGTTGCATTTATTCTACTTCTTAGAATAATGTCCTTACCATGCGGAGTCCAACGTTGAGCAATGGTCGATCCAGCCAAGTTTATAATGGCGTCAACCCCATTTAGGGCATTAATATCAATCGTACCTTTTTCAGGATCCCAGGCAAAGGCTTCGATGCCTGACTCTAATTTGCCAGCTTTCCGGCTTAAAATGGAAACTTCATGGCCTTTTGCCAATAAACATTCACTCACTGCTTTTCCAACTAACCCGCTACCTCCGCTAATAAGTACTTTCATATCAATGCTTGCAATGGAGAAAACTCCTCAGCGGGCCGAAAGTTCATTAGCGCAAGATCAAACGCTGTGTTGAAATCGCTTTTCCTTGATAGGATAACTCTAGAATGTAGGCACCAGCACTAAAACGATTTAAGGTGATTTCTTGCTTGAAATTACCTCTTTCACTTGGTGCAATCCAACTTTCAGCTTTAAGAAGAAGTCCCTTTTCGTCGTAAATTTTAAGTTGATAGGTCCCGTTTCCCTCGGCCTGCTGATACCAAATCCTAAATTCATTTCCACTGGGGTTAGGAGCGATTTGCCAGCTGATTTTTTGAATACTCGCTTCATTGAATTGCCCACCAATAGTTGCTTGCGATTTGATGAGGTAAACTTCGAAAAGACGGTTGCTCGCCGAGCTTTGAGAACCTGTATTTGTGAAGAATATGTTTGCGGCTGTGCTTTCGATGCCTCCCAATATGTGGCCAATTAATAGGGTGTCACCATTCATTGCGTTGAGGTCTAGAATACCAGGAGCATATTCACTTAGAGCTGGATTTGGGAAGAACTCACTTCCAGCGCCTAGAAGGGCGGGCATTTCAGTGTTCAATTTATACTCTCGATATAGACCACTACTGTCTCTGGTGACTCGAGCTATAGTTTTTACAAAGGGGACATTGTTATCTTGGGTAAGCACTCCATTTAGGTCGAAGTACTGAGCCATACCACCAAAAAAGAAATTGTGCATTTCATTCGCCTGATTATCATAGAGGGCTACATTGGCACAATGGTAATGGTTGTAGTACTGACTAAAGGCGGGTACTTCAGTGGCTCCGCTGCTATCTATTTGCACGGCATTTAGATAGGGTAGATCAACGCCAACTTGAAAAACTCCGGAATATGCAATTAAGCCGTAATCGCCATTTTGTCTTACTTCCGCCAAAACATTGTAATCTCTTCGATGAAGTAATTGCGAGTCTACAATACTATTTTCCCAATTTACTTGAGGGCTTCCGCTGCTCCAGTCCAAACGAAAACGACGAACGGCGTTGGTGTAAGTTTGGGTAAAGCTTGGGCCATTCATAGGATTGTAGCGGCCATCAAAACGATGGCCTCCCACCAAGTAAAAGGTAGAACCTATCTTTTTCAAATGGCCTCCTGTTACGGCAAAATCGTTGTTATTAATTACGGTAAAAGCAGAACTCGGTGCGGCTGCATTGGCGCTGAGCGCGCTGAGTTGGGCCAAATTAACAATCACTAGATTAGGATGAGTTTGATGATCACCAGCATTGCTTGAGTAACCATAACCGCCTATTAGATAAAGCAAACTATCCTCCTGGTAAAACTCCATATTGGTGGACCTTAGTTGGTCGTACAAGCTGGTGTTTAAATTTTGAAGACTTATTTTCTTAAAGCTTAGGTTCTGAGGGTCAACCACTAAGATCTCATCATTATGCCCAACGTTGTCAAAGGAAGCCCAAGGCTGTCGACGATGTAAGCCATCTAATCTTCCGCCAATTAAATACCACTCTCCATTATAGCTAGCATGGGCAAAAGACTGTAGCCCAGGTAAATTGGCGATTGTAACTGGCTGAAGCAGCACCTCATTTTGGGCAAATAGGCTTGAGAAAGCTAGGTAAAGGACGAGGCTGATTGAAAAACGCATGGCTTAAATTTAGACAAGTTTAGGCCTCTTTTTCTAATCCCAAAATGACTTAAGTTACCCTTGAGCAATAAGTTTTGATGTGACCAAGCGATCAATTGGTAGGTCTAAATCGCTTTGACTTAAGTCCTCAATATTTTTCCAGAGGAGGATCTGATCTCCGTGGTTCTCTAGCTTTTCGGGTTCAGATAGATGGAGTAAGGGACTAAAATCATCACAATGAACATAATAGTAAATGCTTAATACCTGCATCTTATTCGAGAAAGCGGAAGGAACAAAGTCTTCGGTGGTGTAAAAATGCTCGCCTACTGAAATATCGAGGTTCGCTTCCTCTTGGAATTCCCTTTTAAGGCAATCCACCGTGCCTTCTCCGAACTCTAAACCACCTCCAGGAAATTTGAGGTAGGTGTTGCCGTAAATATTTTCTCGCGATAAAAGAATTTGCCGATTCTTAATGAGAAGACCGTAAACACGAATGGTAAAAGCTTCGATTCCTATTTGACTCATACTGCAATTTACGAAGCTTTGGTCGAAGGCTTGTAGGCTCTCACCATTTCTCTTTTACCAGGAGGGCCTGTGATTTTAGTGACCTCAAAACCAGCCGATTTCATTGTTCTTCTTACGACTCCCATCACACAATAGGTAACTAAAACACCGCCTGGTTTTAAACTTTGGAGCATTTTACGGAATACTTCTTCCGTCCAAAGGTCACTTTGGGCTCCTGGCGAAAAGGCATCGAAGTAAATAAGGTCGAAGAAACCTCTCGGAGGCGAAAAGGATTTAAGATCTACATGTTCCTTGAAAAGTTCAAAGTGCAAATCAATCTGAACCCTTGTTCCCCATTCTACCTCGTGAATTTTGGTGAATAGATTTTGAGCGGAATCATGTTCCGGTAAGAAAGATGCCAAGTCCATTCCGCGCCATTCCTCTTCCCTAAGTGGATATTTTTCCAGGCTATGGTAATAAATGTCTTGTTGCCCTTGTGGCTCTAAACAAGTAAGGAGGGCATTGAGTCCTGTCCCAAAACCAATTTCTAATATGTTGAGTGGTTCTTGGTCGGCTAGCGGTTTTAGACCGGCATTTAAAAAAACGTGCCGTGACTCTTGCACGGCACCGTGGTGTGAATGATAATGCTGCTGAAGCTCCGGTACCCAGAGTGTTTGACTATTATCAGCAGTTCTTACCCATTCCCGTTTCATGACTCACCCGGAGCAGGAATGCGCATTTTCTTAATCTTAGCTAATGGACCTTGGCAGTATATGGTGTGACAACTTGCACAAGTATTTACCATACCATTATAGGCTTTGATACCTTCTTCTTTGGTTTCTGCCTTGGTGATAGCCTCTAAGTTAGCCGTGTATTGCTCGGCTAAAGCATAATAGGTTTCGTTTAAATTTTCAGCCGATTGGGCACTATGGATTTTCACAAAGTCTTCCGGGAAAGATTCTGGAATTTCCCCTTCCATGATCCCTTTTCTTACCTCTAAGTTCTCCTCATACATGGAACGCATGAGCATGGCTAGTTCACTCGCCTGCTTTACCTCCAAAGTCTTCTTTTCTTCGGGCTGCTCGTTTGCACTCTCAAGGCTGCTCGCCTCGACTTGCGGCGCCTCCTGACAAGCCACAAAAAAGGATGCCCCAATGAGGCATCCTCCAATTATAAGTTTACTAACTCTCATGATTAGCTTTTAATAATCACACCGTCAGCGGTAAAATTCACGCTAATTTCAGGCTCTGTAATCGCGTCAATTTCTTCCTGACTTTTACCAGCATCTTCTGCAAGGTGCTTCAAGAAGTTTACATCTAAAGTGTCTACGTAAGCGATACCCTCGATAATGGCATTTTCGCCACCAAGGTTAGTTGGAACAAAGAAGCCATAATCGCGAAAACTTACGCGCATTTCTTCTCCATTACCCATATCCATTTTCATCCAACAGCCTTTTTTCTGGCAAGATGAGTTTACAACTCCGCTTAACTTCACTTTTACGGAATCCTGACCTTCCATCATGGCGAGTAACTTGCTAATATCCACTACTTCTTCTTCATTGATAGTGTCTCCAAAGTAGTGATTTTCAAGGCTTTCAGTTGAGGCTTCTACCGCGGTTGAATCTGTTTGTCCATCCGCTTTTTCTGCGCTGTCGTTTGTATTACTTTTGCAAGCGCTAACTAGGACAAGGGCAGAGAACCAAAGTGCGATTTTTTTCATCGTATTAATTGTTTTGAACCACAAAGATAGCAATCTCTCAAAAGCGCAAAACAAGGAGTTCCCTGAGACTCCTAAAAAAGATTTAAGATGAAAATTACCAAAACAACCCAGTCGCGGATTTCGGAAGTAGATTTTTCAAACTTACCCTTTGGAGCTACTTTCAGCGATCATATGTTGATTTCGGAATATAGTAACGGCCAGTGGTCGGAACCGGAGATTAAACCATATGGTCCCTTAACTTTTACCCCAGCATTGCACACCCTTCATTACGGCCAGGCTATTTTTGAAGGTCAAAAGGCCTACTACCGTGAGGATGGTTCTATTGGAATATTTCGTCCTGAAGCGAATGCGAAGCGTTTGAATCATTCTGCCCGCCGTATGTTTATGCCTGAGTTTCCAGAAGATTTATTCATGGAAGGTATTCGTGCCTTAGTGGATATAGATCGCGAATGGGTTCCGAAAGCACCCGATCATTCCTTGTACTTACGTCCTTTTATGTTCGGTAGCTCCGAATTTGTTGCTGCTCGTCCATCGGAGAAATACATTTTCTGTATTATCACCTCTCCTGTGGGTCCTTATTATGCCGGTAATGTGAAGGTGAAAGTAGAAGAAACCTATACCCGTAGTGCGAGCGGTGGAGTGGGCTCCACTAAATGCGCAGGAAATTATGGTGGGGCATTTTACGCCACCGACCAGGCGCGTCAAGAGGGTTATACCCAGGTTATTTGGACGGATCATAAAGATCATCAGTTGGTCGAAGAGTCAGGAACCATGAATATTGCTTTCATCATCGATGATACCTTTATAACACCTCCACTAAGTGACCGTATCCTTGGCGGTATTACCCGAGACAGTATTCTAACCATGCTACGTGATCGTGATTTCGTGAAGGTAGAAGAACGTCCTATTCAAGTAGAGGAAGTAGTAAAGGCGGCTCAAGAAGGTCGTTTGCAAGAGGCCTTTGGAATGGGTACCGCGGCAGTAATTAGTCAGATTTCCACGATTGGTTTTAGAGGTACGGATTACGAGATTGGTACGCCGGCAAATGGATATGCCATGCGTATTAAAAAAGAGCTTACCGAATTGAGAAGTGGCGCGGCGGAAGATCCTTATGGATGGATGACCACGCTTTAATAATTCCAGACCAAATATTTATAAAGTCTCCTCTTTGGAGGCTTTTTTTTTGCAATAAAAAAGCCTTCCGTTTGGAAGGCTTTGTAGGGTGTGACCTGAATCTAGCTACAGGCCAAAAGCATTTTTTACATCTTCTACGCGATCGAGTTTTTCCCAGGTGAAGAGTTCCACTTCGATTTCTTTGGTTTCTGTTCCAACCCCATCAGGGCGGGAGAAACTCACTTTCTTCACCTCGTTTTTACGTCCCATGTGGCCATAAGCGGCAGACTCTGAATAAATCGGGTTCCGTAATTTCAAATTCTTTTCGATCAGACCAGGACGTAAGTCAAATAGGTCCATCACCTTAGCTGCGATTTGTCCATCGTTTAAATCAACATTGGCCGAGCCGTATGTATCTACAAATACTCCCATGGGCTCTACAACTCCAATCGCATAGGATACTTGAACTAAAATTTGATCCGCCACACCTGCAGCTACTAAATTCTTGGCAATATGTCGAGCGGCATAGGCTGCCGAGCGATCTACTTTACTAGGGTCCTTACCACTAAAGGCGCCACCACCATGTGCACCTTTTCCGCCGTAGGTATCTACGATAATTTTGCGTCCGGTAAGTCCTGCATCTCCATGAGGGCCGCCAATTACAAATTTACCGGTAGGGTTGATATGGTATTTAATATCATCTCCAAATAAGGCTTGCAGCTCTGGGCTTAATTGAGCCTTTACTTTCGGGATAAGTATTTCGACAATGTCTTTCCGAATCTTTGCAAGCATTTGCTCATCAGCCGCTGCTTGACTCAATCCGTTTTCTGCTTTCACGAAATCATCATGCTGAGTAGAAACTACAATAGCTTCAATCCGCTGTGGTTTATGATCGTCATTATACTCGATCGTAACCTGTGCTTTGGCATCAGGACGTAAGTAGCCTATTTCGGAACCCTCGCGACGTAAGTCTGCTAAAGTCTGAAGGATTTTATGACTTAAATCTAAAGCCAAAGGCATGTAATTATCGGTTTCATTGGTGGCATAACCGAACATCATTCCTTGATCACCAGCTCCTTGCTTTTCAATATTTCCGCGATCTACTCCTTGGTTGATATCCTGGCTTTGCTCATGAATGGCGGAAAGAATTCCACATGAATTCCCTTCAAACATGTACTCGCTTTTAGTGTAACCAATTTTATTAATCACATTGCGAGCAATTTGCTGTAAGTCCAAATAGGTTTCAGACTTCACCTCTCCCGCTAATACAACTTGCCCAGTGGTTACTAAAGTTTCACATGCAACCTTAGAATTTGGGTCGAAAGCTAAAAAGTGATCGAGAATAGCATCCGAAATTTGATCGGCGATTTTATCAGGATGTCCTTCAGAAACGGACTCAGAGGTAAATAGGTAAGACATAGCTTCTTTGAGTTTTAAATTGCAGAGAGTAGTGGCTAATTGCTTACCGAGAAACACTGGTTTAGCATTTTTTAAGGTGGTTGCAATCAGCCAAATTTTTCCACTTAGGCGGCAAATGTAGAAAAATATTTGAGCTCGAAACAGACTTATTTAATTTTTAAGATTGGTTTGGAGGCAAACCTTTCCAGACTTACATTTGCCTTTACACTTATCCAGAAAGACGGAGGGAATGGGCCCGGAGATGTCTTAGCAACCCCTTAGGGTGGGTGCTACTTCCCACCCCGTAATTATACGGGGATAGATGAGAAGCGTTTCGAAAGAACAATTCCAATTCAAATCTGGGCTTTCTTGATAAGTTATAGTAGATAACTATGACGAAAGAAGCAATATTTAAAATCTTTGAAGAGCGTATTTTTGTGCTGGATGGTGCAATGGGCACTATGATTCAGCGGCATAAATTGGGTGAAGCTGAATATCGTGGAGATCGCTTTGCCGATTGGCCGCACGATCTCAAAGGCAACAACGATTTGTTGAGTTTAAGTCAACCGGAGATTATCAAAGACATTCATCGCGCCTATTTAGAAGCGGGTGCTGATATTATCGAAACGAATACCTTTAATAGCACGCGAATTTCAATGGCCGATTATCACATGGAGGACTTAGTTCCAGAGATAAACCGTGAGTCGGCTCGATTAGCGCGAGAAGCTGCCGGGGAGTTCACCGCCAAAGATCCGACTAAGCCTCGTTTAGTAGCGGGTTCTATGGGGCCCACCAATAAGACTGCCAGTTTGAGTCCGGATGTGAATAACCCAGGCTTCAGAGCTATCGACTTCGATACTTTGGCGCTAAACTATCGAGAGCAAGCCGAGGCCTTAATCGAAGGAGGGGTCGATATTTTACTGGTTGAAACAGTATTTGATACTCTAAATGCAAAAGCGGCCCTCTTTGCCTTAGAAGAACTTTTTGATGATTTAGGCCGTGAGTACCCCATCATGGTTTCAGGAACCATCACCGATGCTTCTGGCCGAACATTATCCGGTCAAACTGCCGAAGCTTTTTTAACCAGTTTAAGTCACGTTCCTTTATTATCGATCGGTTTAAACTGTGCATTGGGAGCAGATCAACTTCGACCCTACGTTCAAACTTTGGCTTATAAAGCACCTTTCGCAGTAACGGCTCATCCAAATGCGGGACTTCCGAATGCCTTTGGGGAGTACGACCAGGGTCCGGAAGAGATGAAGAATTTGATTCGGGATTACCTTGATCGAAATATTGTGAACGTGATTGGCGGTTGTTGCGGAACAACGCCAGATCATATTAAGGCGATTGCCGATTTGGTAAAGGATTATGAACCTCGAAAAATTAGGCAAGAAGCATGAGATTAGCAGGTTTAGAACCCTTGAATATTAGCCCTGCATCCAATTTTGTAAATGTAGGGGAACGCACCAATGTCACCGGCTCACGAAAGTTTTTACGGCTCATAAAAGAAGACAGGTACGATGAGGCCTTAGAGGTGGCTCGCGACCAAGTGGAAGGGGGTGCCCAAATTTTGGATGTAAACATGGACGAGGGCATGCTGGATGGTAAAGCCGCCATGGTTAGGTTTTTACATCTTATTGCCGCGGAGCCAGATATTGCTCGGATACCGATTATGATTGATTCTTCCAAATGGGAAATCATTGAAGCCGGCTTGAAATGTGTTCAGGGTAAATCTGTGGTAAATTCCATCAGCCTTAAAGGCGGAGAAGAAGAATTTTTGCGTCAAGCGAAGTTAGTACGACGATATGGTGCTGCAGTTATCGTTATGGCTTTTGATGAAAAGGGACAGGCCGATACCTATGAACGACGCATTGAGATCTGCGAAAGGTCCTATCGTTTGCTACGTGAAAAAATTAATTTCCCAGCCGATGACATCATTTTTGATCCGAATATCTTTCCAGTAGCAACAGGTATTGAGGAGCATCGACGCAATGCGCTCGATTTTTTTCAAGCCACCCAATGGATTAAAGAAAATTTACCCGGCGCTAAGGTCAGCGGGGGAGTGAGTAATGTATCCTTCAGTTTTAGAGGAAATCAATTGGTGCGGGAAGCGATGCACGCAGCCTTTTTATACCATGGGATCCAGCATGGTATGGATATGGGTATTGTTAATCCAACCATGTTAGAGGTCTACGAGGAAATTCCAAAAGATTTATTGGAAAGGGTGGAGGATGTGTTGCTCGATCGACGCGATGATGCCACAGAACGTCTACTTGATTTTGCGGAAACGGTTAAAGGTGAGGCGCGTTCCAAGGAAAAGGATTTGAAATGGCGGGAGGCCCCGGTTGCGAAACGTATTGAGCACGCCTTGGTAAAGGGAATTGTCGATTACATCGAAGTAGATGTAGAAGAGGCTAGACCTCAATTTGATAAAGTTCTAGGTCTAATTGAAGGGCCTCTGATGGATGGAATGAATGTAGTTGGCGATTTATTTGGATCAGGGAAAATGTTTTTACCGCAGGTGGTAAAATCGGCCCGGGTTATGAAGAAAGCGGTGGCTTATTTAGAACCTTATTTAGAGGCCGAAAAAGCGGCAAGTAGCGATGTCTCCAAAAAAGGAAAAATATTATTGGCCACCGTCAAAGGTGATGTTCATGATATCGGTAAGAATATCGTAGGGGTCGTCTTAGCGTGCAACAACTTCGACATCGTTGATCTAGGCGTAATGGTTCCGTTGCACGATATCATTGAAACAGCGAAAAGGGAAGAGGTAGACGTCATAGGTCTAAGCGGACTCATTACGCCATCTTTGGATGAGATGATCGAGGTGGCTAAGGAAATGGAGCGCCAGGGATTAGATATTCCATTAATGATCGGAGGTGCAACTACATCTAGAGCTCATACGGCGGTGAAAATTTTCCCTGAGTATTCCAATATTGTAGTGCATGTTAACGATGCAAGTAGGAGTGTGCCGGTAGCCCAAAGTTTGGCTCAGCCCAAAGCAAGACCCGCCTTTAAAGCCAAGGTTAAGGAAGAGTATGAAAAATTACGCGAGGGCTATTTAAACCGAGCTCAAGCCAAGGAATTATTAAGCTTAGATGCAGCCCGTGCTAATGCTCTAAATCTCGAGTTTAATAAGGGGGAAATCGCAAGCCCTCAATTCCTGGGTCGCCATGAGCCATTGGAATTCAATTTGGCCGAGCTTCGAGATTATATCGACTGGACTCCTTTCTTCCAAACTTGGCAATTGCATGGCAAGTTTCCTCGAATCTTAGAAGATGAGGTAGTAGGTGAAGAAGCTACTAAGCTCTATGCCGACGCCCAGTCAATGCTGGATAAAATGGTTGCCGAGAAATGGATCGAAGCAAAAGGAATCTTCGGAATTTGGGAAGCTCAGCGAAAAGGAGCCGATGACATTCAGCTTTACGACCAAGGAGAGGAATTAGCCACATTTCACACTTTAAGGCAACAAGGAAAGAAAGCGGCAAGCGCTCCTAATTTGGCTTTAGCTGATTTTATTGCGGCCAATCAAAAAGACTATGCAGGTTGCTTTGCAGTGTGTGCCGGATTGGGTATTGAAAAGAAACTGGCCGAATTCGAAGCGCAGCATGATGATTACAGTAGCATTTTACTGAAAGCCCTAGCGGATCGATTTGCAGAGGCTGCAGCCGAGTATTTGCATGCCGAAGTGCGACGAAAATACTGGGGATATGCCAAGGATGAAGGCTTAAATAATGAGGCTCTTATCAAGGAGGAATACCTGGGTATTCGGCCCGCACCTGGTTATCCGGCTTGCCCAGATCACTTAGAGAAAACCACCATTTTTGACTTATTAAAAGCCGAGGAAATAGGGATGAGCTTGACGGAAAGTTTGGCGATGAATCCTGCGGCTAGTGTATCAGGCTATTATTTTGCACACCCCCAATCCAAGTACTTTGGTTTGGGGAAAATAAATCGTGATCAGGTGGAAGATTATGCCCAGCGAAGAGGAATTAATGTTGAAGAAGCGGAAAAGTGGCTCCGCCCCAATTTGAATTATTAGGATGAAGATTACAGACCATATTGCTCAATCGAAAGACACCCTTTTTTCTTTTGAGATATTACCGCCTTTAAAAGGGCAGCGCATTGAAGATATTTACGAGGTAATAGATCCCTTAATGGAATTTGAGCCTCCATTTATTAATGTTACCTATCACCGAGAAGAGGTCGTTTACAAGCGACTTCCCAATGGATTACTGGAGCAGAAAACAGTGCGTAAAAGACCGGGAACGGTTGGGATTTGTGCCGCCCTGCAATATCGTTATAAGGTGGATACGGTGCCGCATATGCTCTGCGGTGGTTTTAGTAAAGAGGATACGGAAAACGCCTTAATAGACCTTGATTTCTTGGGAGTGGAGAATGTATTAGCCTTGCGGGGCGATAGCATGAAAAACGAACGCTTTTTTGCTCCTGAGGCAGATGGGCATCAGTATGCCAAAGATTTGGTAGGCCAAATTAAGGATATGAATGAGGGTAAGTTCTTGGATGAGGAATTGCAGAATACGAACAAGACGAATTTTTGCATTGGCGTTGCGGCCTATCCTGAAAAGCACTTTGAGGCCCCAAGCCTAAATCAGGATATCATGCACTTAAAGCAGAAGGTGGATGCGGGTGCCGACTTTATCATCACCCAATTATTCTTCGATAACCAGAAGTACTTTGATTTTGTAGATCGTTGCCGCAAGGCTGGAATTACAGTTCCCATAATACCCGGTATAAAGCCTTTGTCGACCAAACAGCATTTAAGTTTTTTACCACATTTCTTCAAGGTTGATTTACCTGACGATTTGGTAAAAGCAGTAGTCGATTGCAAGGACAATGCTTCTGCGCGGCAAGTAGGAATAGAGTGGGGTATTAAGCAAGCGCAAGAATTAAAAGCTTCGGGCGCACCAGCTATTCACTTTTATTCCATGGGTAGGCCGGATAATATTGCCGCTATTGCCAAAGCCACTTTTTAAAGTTTTCAACAGGAGCTTTCAATTTTTGTGGATAGATACTACGTACGTCGGGTCGACCTAAAGAAGGCCTTCGTTATTTTAGGATCAGTATTCAAAATCAAACCACATCTATGCCTGCAAAAGCGAAAGTCAGTTCTGGAACGAAAGCCACTAAAAAGACGAGCACTAAAACTTCCACTCGATCTAAATCAAAAAAACAAGCTAAAGTTTTTGTTTTAGACACTTCGGTGATTTTATACGACCACAATTCGATCATGAACTTTGATGAGCACGATGTGGCAATACCTATTACTGTTCTTGAGGAGTTGGATGAATTTAAGAAAGGCAGTGATACTAAGAATTACGAGGCGCGTCAATTCATTCGTTTTTTAGACAAGAAAGCAGGCGAAAACAATATTAATGATTGGATTTCCTTAAACGGCGGAACTAAAGGTCGTTTTAAGGTAATAATGGATACTCGAGGGGTAGGTGAGGATGCCCAACGTATTTTCGGCGCTGGTAAGAATGATCATAAGATTTTAAATGCAGCCCTTAATCTTACGGAGCTCGAAAAAGATCGTAAGGTTATTTTGGTAACCAAGGATATAAATCTAAGGTTAAAAGCCAAAGCACTCAATTTGACGGCCGAGGATTATGAAACAGGGAAAATTAAAGATGTAGAAAGCCTTTACTCAGGTAAAACAAATGTAGAAGACTTTGATCAAGACTTAATTGATACTTTATACAAGAAGAAGAGTCTGACTGTCGATAAGGTGCTGGAAGCATATCCGAAGTTCTCTAAAATCAACAATCACTTTTACATTTTAAAAGCGAGCAAGAGTAGCACCCTATCTTTTTACAATGCTTTTTCGGAGAGTCTCGATCAGATTGAGAAGAAGAGCTATTACGGTATCAAGCCCAGAAATGCAGAGCAGGCTTTTGCCTTGCATGCAATTGCTAACCCGGATGTGAAATTGGTAACCTTAAGCGGAGTCGCCGGTACTGGAAAAACCCTTTTAGCATTGGCAGGTGCTCTTGAACAACGCCGTGATTTTAAGCAGATTTATTTAGCGCGACCGATAGTACCCTTGAGTAATAAGGACATCGGCTTCTTACCTGGTGATATGAAGGCGAAGATCAATCCTTATATGCAGCCTCTTTGGGATAATCTAAAATTTATTAAAAATCAATTCAACGAACAGGATAAGGAGTACAAGCAAATTGATGAGATGGTTAATGCGGAAAAACTGCTGGTTACTCCCTTGGCTTATATACGGGGTCGTAGTTTATCCAATGTTATTTTTATTGTGGATGAAGCGCAAAATTTAACCCCTCATGAGGTGAAAACCATTATTACTAGAGCCGGGGAAAATGCCAAATTTGTTTTTACCGGTGATGTGGCTCAGATTGACACGCCTTATCTCGATGAGCAGTCCAATGGCTTGAGTTATCTCATAGATAAAATAAAGGGCAACAAGCTTTTTGCTCACGTGCTTTTAGAAAAAGGTGAGCGTTCGGAGCTGGCTAACCTTGCGAATGAATTGCTCTAATAATTTTCTTGCTTAAAGGCCAAGAACGAATAGACGCCTAGAATAAGTTCGATCGTCGAATACAGCATCAAACCTGGATTCGCGAAATCGATAATTAGAATGGTAACAAAGAATGCAGGTTGCAGCATTCGGTAATTGATGATCCATCGATATAGGTCTTCAATATCGTAGAAGCTACTTTTATAGCTAATTAGGCCTTCAATGAACATGAAATAGCCCAGAGTTCGCAACCAGTACTTGGCAACAATATCCTTCCAGAAGAAGAGCATAACTTGCTCTGGTATAAATACCAAGATTAAACCGGCGAATATTAAAATCCAGCCTGACTGTCGTATGGTTTTAGCGGTCCTTGACATGAGTGCCTAAAAATAGACTCAAAATTTGAAATGAAATAAAAAAGCCCGACCAATGGTCGGGCTTTTTCGTTATTCGAATCATTTTTTAACTAACACTAGCAGATACCGTAGGGGCTCCAGCAAGAATTTCATCATTTGCATAGTCTGAGAATTTCTCGAAATTCTTCAAAAACTTCTTCGCTAAGTTATTCGCCGTTTGATCATAGTCGTCTTTATTGGACCATGTATTGCGCGGGAATAAAATATTAGAAGGCACATTTGGACATTCGGTCGGCATTGCCAAGCCAAATACTTCATGAGTTTGGTAATCTACATTATCGAGTTCCCCATTCATGGCCGCGGTAATCATAGCGCGGGTGTATTTCAGGCTCATTCGCTTGCCAACTCCATAAGAGCCGCCAGACCAGCCGGTGTTCACCAACCATACATTTACATGCGAGTGTTCCATTTTAGCGCTTAGCATTTCCGCATATTTTGTCGGATGCAAAGGCATAAATGGAGCTCCAAAACAGGCAGAGAAGGCAACCTGAGGTTCGGTAATACCTTCCTCGGTTCCCGCCACTTTGGCTGTGTAGCCACTAATAAAGTGGAATGCAGCCTGGCCAGCAGTAAGCTTAGAAATGGGAGGTAATACTCCGTAGGCATCACAGGTTAGGAAGAATACGTTCTTAGGATTCTCTCCACGTGACGGTTTTTGGATATTGTCAATGTGATGGATAGGATAGCTTACACGAGTGTTTTCCGTTTTGCTGCTATCGGTGTAATCCACCTCATTACTACCATCTTTAAAGATGATGTTTTCCAGCAAGGCACCTGGCTTGATGGCACGGAAAATATCCGGTTCTTTTTCTTCGGTTAGGTCGATCACTTTCGCGTAACAACCTCCTTCGAAATTAAAGATAACATCATCTTCTGTCCAGCCGTGCTCATCGTCACCGATTAGCTTACGATTAGGATCTGCGCTAAGAGTGGTTTTACCGGTTCCAGAAAGACCAAAGAAAAGGGCTGTATCACCATCCTCGCCAACATTGGCAGAACAGTGCATGCTAAGTACATTTTTTTGATGAGGTAAAATGAAATTGAGGGCCGAGAAAATTCCTTTCTTGATCTCTCCGGTATAACCAGTGCCGCCAACTACTGCCATTTGATCTGTGAAGTTCAAAATTGCAAAGTTCGCTTGGCGGGTATGATCCACTTCTGGATCTGCCATAAAACCTGGGGCGTTTAGTACAACCCAGTCTGGCTCAAAATCTTTTAATTCTTCTTCGCTGGGGCGAAGGAACATGTTATTGGCAAAAATATTTGACCATGGCAATTCAGTAATTACTCGAATCTTTAAGCGATAGCGATCATCTGCACAAGCGTAAACGTCTCGCACATACACTTCTTTACCGCTTAAGTATTCGGCTACTTTTCCTTTTACATTGCCATAATGCTCCGGCTCGAATGGAATGTTAATATCACCCCACCAAACGGCGTCCTTGGTAAGCTCATCTTTTACAATGAATCTATCTTTAGGAGAGCGTCCTTTAAAACTACCGGTATCAATAGAAAGAGCTCCAGAATCGGCGATTTCGCCCATTCTTTTTTCTACCGTAATTTTTTCTAGATCGCTAGGGGAAAGGTTCCATTTGGCATCGGCATTTTTAATGCCGTATTGCTCGAGTGAAGCTTGAGATGGTCTCACTTCTTTAAAACTCATAATGCTAGGTTTTGATCAGCAATAATTTGTGAGGCAAAATTAAGACTAATCTCCGGCTTAAAGAGTGATTTATATCAGAAATAAAGAGGTATTTAGTTATGGTAAATTTTACAATAAGTAGGGAAAAATCCTCTACCAAACTAAACGTAAAAAATACACTAACTATCACTTGTCGCTTTCCAAGAACTCAAGGCAAGCGCTACCCAGCCGGCGATAAGCGCTAGACCTCCTAGTGGAGTAATAGGTCCTAAAAAAGAAAGATTTATACCCATTAATTCATCTAAGGTTAATAAATAAATGCTGCCCGAAAAAAATATTATACCAAGAATCCAAAGGCGAAAAATCCAAATAGAGTTCTTGACATTTTCTGCCATAATTCCCAAGGCTAACAGGGCTAATACATGCCACATTTGATAACGAACGGCCGTGTTAAAACTGTTTAGGCTATTGAGGTCCAATTGTTCTTTTAAGGCATGAGCGCCAAGGGCCCCAAAAACCACGGCAGCAGCACCAATCCAGGAAGCAACCTTTATGTAAGATTTATTTACGGATAGTTTCATCAATTATTTTTTTAACGGCCTGCTTGCTTAATTCATAGTCGAAAGCAACTAGTATCGAATCGTTTAACGGAGAATTGGCTTCTTTTCCGGAGTAGCTCTTCACCAAATCTAAACGGCTCTGATCGTACTTAAAGCTTTTTAATAAGCGCAGTAATTGTTGGGTATTAATAATTTCTTCCTCAATTATCTTCTTAGCTAATTGCAATTTGTCGAATTCAAAATTGCTTGTATTTATTTCTGCTACCGCCGCATCGAAATTAAAGCTTTCTGGCTCCGGCTCTTTTGAAGTTTCAAGGGTGCTGTTCTCAGTTTCTGCAGTGGCCGTATCGCCGGAAGCAGCCGGAATGTTTATGGTTCGATCCTCAATAGGATTAGCTCGGGGTGCCGCTTTGATTTCTTCGGCACTTATAACGGCAATCACCTTTTCATCTCGACTAGTATCGACACTTGTTTCCAGAACATCCATGCTTTTCTCTTCCCTTGCAGCCAATATCTTTTCTGGAAAGGTGAAAGGAAGCTCCTGGTTGAAATTAAACAGAAGGGCAGACTGTTTCAGTTTATCATACTTACCACGGTAGCGCAGTCGCAAATGCCCTTCATAGTCTTGATAAATGATGTATTGATGGTTCCCTTTGGCTAAGGAAGGTAGCTTGCGCCGAAAAGATCGACCATCTTTTAGCTCGAAATAAAGCTCGCATCCTTCAAGTGGAAGACCCTTGATGTTCATCTTTTCGAGGAAAACTTCATTTTGGATAAAGCCTTCAGCGACTAATTTAAAACCAGTCTTTGTTTCATCAGAAATCATCACGATAGATTGAGCCTGAAGGTTTTGCCAAATGAAAAGACCAATAATGAGTGAGTAGAGGCGTAATGCCATGTAAGAAAGAATTTGTGTAAAGGTAAAACGGATTGTCTTAATTATAAATTTGTGTTGTAAAACCCTCTTATGAAGCGCATTCTTCTTATCGGCGCAGGCCGTTCTACTTACTCCTTAGTGGAGTATATCAAATCCCATTTAAGTTCTGAAGATTGGTTTTTAACCATAGCCGACCAGGATTTGTCCTTAGCTGAATCGAAAGCGGGCAGCTCCGAAAGAACGGAAGCGGTTTCCTTCGATGTAACCGATGAGATATCACGGGTGGGTGCTATATCTAAAGCGGATATAGTTATTAGTATGCTTCCTGCGCATATGCACTTGCCGGTAGCAACTGATTGTATCGCATTAGGAAAACACATGTTAACGGCTTCTTACATTAGTGATGAGATGCGTGCTTTGGACGAAAGGGCTAAAGAGGCTGGGGTGGTTTTAATTAATGAGATTGGGGTAGATCCCGGGATTGATCACTTAAGTGCCATGAAGGTCTTAGATGAAATCCGCGATGCAGGTGGTAAAATGCTGCTCTTCGAGAGTTTTACGGGGGGGCTTGTAGCGCCAGAGTCGGATAATAATCCGTGGAATTACAAATTCACTTGGAATCCTAGAAACGTGGTTCTCGCTGGTAGTGGAGGAGCGGTGAAGTTTATTCAAGAAGGTAAGTACAAATACATTCCTTACCATCAAGTGTTTAGGCGTACGGAAATGATTAGCGTTGATGGTTACGGTCGCTTTGAAGGCTATGCCAATCGAGATTCCCTTAAGTATCGTGAGGTTTATGGCTTGCAGGATATTCCTACTATTTACCGAGGCACTTTGCGTAGACCGGGTTTTTGCCGAGCCTGGGATAGCTTTGTAAAGTTAGGGATGACCGACGATTCTTACCGTTTAAATGGGGTGGAAGACATGAGCTACCGGGATTTCACCAATTTGTTTTTAGCCTATAATCCGAGTGACTCAGTGGAGCTAAAGCTGATGCATTATTTGAATATTCCGCAGGATAGTGAGTTAATGGATAAGCTTACTTGGTTGGGCTTGTTTTCCGATACCAAAATTGGCCTGCATAATCCAACACCCGCTCAGGTGCTTCAGAAAATTTTGGAGGATAAGTGGACTTTAGATGAAGGGGATAAGGATATGATTGTGATGTTTCACAAGTTTGGCTATGAGTTGAACGGGGAGCATAAGATGATTGAATCGAGCATGGTAACCTTGGGTAGAGATGCTAAAGAAACGGCTATGGCGCGCACGGTAGGATTACCGCTAGCTATTGCTACTCGTCATATTTTGAATGGAAAAATTCATACACCGGGCGTCCAAATTCCGATTACCAAGGAGATTTACACGCCCATGTTGAAAGAGCTGACTGATTATGGTATCAGCTTCACTGAAAAGCAAGTGCCTTATCAGGGTTACTAATTTTTAAAGGTTCGATGCGCCAAAAGAGCGTAGGCGATAGTCCCAATTAGAGGAACTAATACGATAATGACCACCCAATAAACTCTCCAAGCTCCAGGCAAGTCTCTTTTTCGAATATCAACTAAGGCTAGGATTGGCGCAAGGATTATTAGCGCGATTACAAGAAGAAGTAGCGGTAAAGCAATTATTCCAGACATAAACCAAACCTACAAATTATTGGTCAAGAAGGAAGTCTCCACAAAGGTTTTGATATTCTGTACTGCGGCTGATACCATCGTCTTCATACAAGCTTATTGACCCTTCGATTGCTATTTCTTTTTGCTGTCCTAACTCAACAACAATACGTTTAAAGGGCTTACCCTTTTGGTGCTGAACTTTGAAAAGTCGATGGGGGTAGAGCCCCAGGGATAACAGCGCAAGATGATTATTAGTCCAAGTGTTAACGGGTAGAACTAGGGCAATAAGCCCTTGGGAACTTAGAAGCTCCTTGGCCTTTTTTAGATATTGAACTAAGGCGCCTCTCTCTAGTCTTCGGGCTTTAGCCCGACGTAGATCAGGCGCCCTTGTATCTTCTTCAAAATAAGGTGGATTGCTAACAATTAGGTCGTACTTGTTTTTACTGGAAAAGTTCAAGAGGTCATTGTTGTAAAATTGAATCCGTTTCTGAAAATTACTTTCTTGAAGATTTTGAAGACCTTCTCGGTAGCTGGATTCATCAATCTCCACACCATCAATTAAAGCTTTCGGGAAGCGTTGTGCTAGAATAAAAGTAATCACCCCACAGCCGCTGCCTAGGTCGAGAATTCGCTTGGGATTAGACGCTTCAAGCCAGGTAGACAGCAAAATACTATCGGTTCCTATTTTATGAGCAGACTGCTCATGCTTTAGACTGAAATGTTTGAATTGAAAAGCCTTAGGCTTCATTCTTAAGATAGAGGTCGATGAGTCCTTCTGGTAAATTAAGACTTATTGATTTCTCTTCGCGATTGATTTCCTCGATAAACTCGTCAATTGCGGGGACGAGTATTTCCTGACCACCAGAATCAATCTGGAATAGGGCCTGTGCACTGTTGTCGAGTACTCCTTGACAAATGCCAAATACCTCGCCATTGCTTATCATTTGATAGCCCACGATTTCGTGGTAATAGAAATTCTTACCCTCTAGTTTAGGCAGAGCATTTAAAGGAAGCCAAAGTTCGGAATGAATCATTTTTTGAGCTTCTTCCTCACTATTGATGTCCTCGAACTTTAAAATGAAATGACCTTTAGAATTTTGACTTTGGTCTTCAATAAAAAAAGGAATCAGTTCGTCATTCCAATTAATGAGAACTGATTCCAAATTTTGATAAGCTTGAGGTCGGTCGGTGTCAAAAACCGCAACTACCGAACCTTTAAAACCGTGTAAGCGACTGATGTGGCCTAATTGAAAACAATCATCCTTCCGCATCAGGGTCCACTTATTTTTAAGCTTCTTTAGTGTCTTCGCTAGCTTCTTCAGCAGGAGCTTCTTCAGAGACAGCTTCAGTAGCAGGAGCTTCTTCAGCAGCAGCCTCAGTTGCTTCAACTTCCTCTTCAGCAGGAGCTTCTTCTTCAGCAGGAGTGTTAGCGGCGATACGAGCTTCCTTAACGGCGCGCTCTGCTTCTAATGCTTTTGCTCTTGCTTCTTCCTGAGCTTTGCTTAAACCTTCTTTTTTCGCGTCGATCTTGCCTACTTTTTCTTCTAGCCAAGCTTCAAAACGCTTTTCAGCCTCAGCTTCGTCAAAAGCACCCTTGCGTACACCTTCTAGTAAGTGTTTCTTGTGGAGAACACCTTTGTAGCTTAAAATTGCACGAGCCGTATCGCTAGGTTGTGCACCTTTCATCATCCAATCCAAAGCACTGTCGAAATTTAATTCAATAGTGGCAGGGTTGGTGTTTGGGTTGTACTGTCCTAAACGCTCGATAATTTTACCATCACGCTTTACACGAGAATCAGCTACTACGATGGTGAAGATTGGGCGACCTTTGCGGCCGTGACGTTGCAAACGAATTTTTGTTGCCATGTTTAATTGTTAAAGGGTACTCGACCCGGTTAATTAAGGGCGGCAAAGATAGCTAATTATTTGATGTTCAAAGAGACGGGGCTATTTTTTATGGAATTATTTGGCCAATGCCAGAATTCGTTGCGCTCCCCACATTACCAGTATAAAAACTAAGCTGCCTATTAGCAAATCTGGCCAGGCCGCTTCAAAGAAATAAACGAGCCCTGCGCCTAGGATTACCCCTAAATTAATTAGAATGTCGTTTGATGTAAAAATCATGCTGGCTTTCATGGCCGTTTTATTCGACTTGGTACTTCGTAATAAATAAAGGCTTAAGGCATTGGCCATCAAGGCGGCGCTAGATATACCAATCATGGTGCTTATTTCCGGAGGCTCCTCCAGTCTGATTACTCTACGTATAACTTCTGCAAAGCCAAGTAAAGCCAAGCCAATTTGAAGGTAACCCGCACTTTTGGCGATGCTTTTTTGCTTTTCAACTCCTCGGTTTAAGGCCCATAGACTTAATCCGTAAACCAAGGCATCAGCTAGCATATCTAGACCATCAGCCGCAAGGCCCATGCTGCCCGACCAAATTGAGGCGCTTACTTCAATTAGGAAAAAACTAAAGTTAAGCACTAGGACCGCCCATAGTTTACGGCTCTCCTTTGTCGTTGGTGTAGATGTGAGGTTACTTTCTGTATCACTCAACCACTTCGCTCCAAGCTTTAATTCTGCTAAGCTTTCGCTGATGTCTTCGCTGTGGCCTGAGTGGGTAACCCAAAGTTGACGTTTATCAAAGTCGGCATCCAAATGCAAAGCTCGGGAGCCCAATTTCATTTTTATGAGATTGAGTTCCGAAGGGCAGTCCATTTGGTCCACTTGATAGTGACTTCGAATCATGAATTAATTTTTCCAGTAAGACTCGTAGGCTTCTCGACCCACATCAATTAGTTCTTTGCTGCGGTGAAAGTCGAATACCCCACAAGTGCTGCGTGGTATTTGAATAAAAACATCCGGTTTAAACTCAGCCACATCGCGCTTAATGAGGCGGTTTTGCATATGCTCATAACTGGTTTGGATCACATCAATTAATCCCGGGTCTGGATTCTCATCTTTTTTAAAGAAAGGCCAGTTGATGCTTAGCCAGCTATTTTCAGTCGCATCTTTTTGGTCTTTTTGAATACTCTTTGGTTTTGAACCAGGGCCATTAATATCTACAGCTACCACCTTATTTCCTTTTTTGGCTTTAACCTGATTTAGGGGTAACGGATTAATTACGCCACCATCTACCAAATAATGTTCGTCTTTTTCGTCGTATTTCACTGGGGTGAAAATTCCGGGAATTGAAATAGAAGCACGAAGCGCTTTGTACAGATCGCCCTGATCAAAAACAACTTCCTCACCCGTGGTTAAATCCGTTGCTACTGCCTTGAATGGAATTTTTAAATCCTCAATTTTTTGCGGTCCAATCAAATCAGTGATAGTACTAAAGACCTTTTCTCCTTTCATGAAACCGTGCTTGGCAAAAGTGAAGTCCATTTGTCGGAAAACATCAGTGCGCTGAAGGTTTACGAGCCACTCTTTATAATCTTCAAGCTTACCAGCGGCATAAAGTCCGCCGATTACGGCTCCCATGGAACAGCCCGCCACCTCAACTATTTCATTTCCGTTTTCAAGTAGGCCTTCAATAACCCCAATATGGGCAACCCCACGAGCTCCGCCGGAGGCCAGCACTAAATGTATCTTTTCATTTTCAAGCATAGGGCAAAGGTAAAATTTGACCTTGGCATTCGATAGGATAGCAAAACTGTTTTATATTCAGCCTGTAATTATATGATTCGGAACTGCACTTTCATTTTTTGCCTAATATTTTCCTCGGCTTGGAGTCAGGGTTTAAGTATTCAAGATTCTTTACTACGGTACCATCCTTCCGAATTAAAGCCTGAACTAGAGTTGGCCATGCATCACGACCCAGGCTTGGAAAGCTTTGGTTTACTACTGGAAGCTGAAATTAATTTAGGTGAATATTTTCACGCCGACTCCTTATACGATCTATATTTCGAAAAGCTTACGGCTAATCGTGATCTTCAAGAATACATGGATGTTTTATTGCTGGCGGCACAATTAAATAAAATTCAGCAGCGGAATAATCTGGCTTTGAGTCAGTACCAGCGTTGTCTGGATTATTACCGTTCCATTAAGGATTGGCCAGGTGAGGCAAATGTAATAACCAAGTTGGGGGAATTTTACCGCAGTAGCACCCAGTATGATGATGGTATGAAAATTTTGGAGGTCATTAATCAATGACTCTCGTTTTGAAGAATTACCTCCGCGAACCAAAGCGGCAGCTTATCATCGACTTGCAGCAATCTACAATGAAGGAGTTCAAGGGTTTAAAAAAAGTATTGACGCTAGTCGCAAGGCCTTATTTTACTCCGAGCATAATAATGCTTTGGATCAAATGGCTACCTCTTATTTGGAGATTGGGTATACCTATTTTAATCGAGGGCATTCGAGATGCATTAATTACTTCCGCAAGGCGATGCGTGTTTTGAAGAAATTAGGCTATGGCCATTACATCGCCAACACCCATTTAAACATAGCCTCTTATTTTGTCGATGTAAATCAGATTGACAGCGCGGAGTATCATTTATCCCGGGCCATGGCTGTGGCAACTGATCAAAAGCTACCGGTTACTTACAAGGAAACGGGGTTAGCGGATCAACTCACTACTTCGGTTACAGCTCAGACTTAGACCTTATAGCGAGTGCTAGTGGTGGTGTAGCTCCTTATACCTACAGCTGGTCACCAGCGGCTTCCATTACTATGGGTGCTAATGCGGCCATGGCGAAAGCCAACCCAAGTGCCAGCACTAACTATATCGTTACAATTACGGATGCCAATTTATGTACTACTACCGAGCGTGTGTACGTGGATGTAGTAGATGTAACCTGTGGTAAGAAAGGCGATAAAGTCTTAATCTGTCACAAAGAGTCTAAGCGTCGTAAAGGTCAAACCATCACTTCTTACCACGAAATTTGTGTGGCTAAGAGTGCAGTTGCCGCTCACTTGAAGCATGGCGATAACTTAGGACCTTGTAACAGCTCAGCAAAGAATGGCGGAATTGCCGAAGCAGAGGCGCACTACCACATCTTCCCCAACCCGAACCGTGGATTATTCACTGTTCAGTTGCATGGAGAATTAGCCCAAGATGTACAATTGATAGTAAGAGATATGCAAGGACGTACCCTCGTGCATAAGATCGAAACTTCTGCAGTCGGTACTACTGAGTATGCTATTGATATCCAATCGTATGCTGCGGGTGTTTACATGATGCAGATTGTAATTGGAGCAGAGATTTACAGCGAGCGCATTATAAAAGAATAAGCGCAAAGATTCGAATATCAACAAGGCCATTCGCTGATGCGGATGGCCTTTTATTATACCTGCTAGGCCCGAGCGGAAGCAAAAAAAAGCCGGTCCCAATGGAACCGGCCCTCACCTCTCAAAAAAGCGCGCTATTTAAACCCAGCGCAGGGTTATTTGGTTAAAGCTTTCGGGTACCTCAATGGTGTAAAGGTTACCTTCTGATTTGATTTCAGGTGTATATGTTTCCGAATTTAATTCTATCGTTTTAGGTAGATTCTTAAATCCGTGGAATACCATTTTATAATGGCTGTAATCTGCAGCCATGCGGCCTTCTTTAAATTGTGTGATACGGTATTTTCCTTTAGAAGGAAGAACCGTAAAGCTCTTTAAAGCGTGCATTCCTTGTTTGTGTGCATAACCATCGCCTTGGTCTTCGTACAATTTACTAATGGTGGTTTCCTCGCCACGGTAAACGTGAAGTTCAATAGCCTCCCCTTTAAGTTCAGAGGTGCTTTGTTTCACCGGCGAGCGCGGAATAATCGCTCCTGCCTGAATGAATGTTGGTATTTGATTTAGCGGGGTTTCAATTAAAGTCTCCTTGCCACCTTCAAATAGCTCATCACTGTATAAGTGATACCATTGGCCGCGCGGAATGTACATTCGCCGACTTTGACGGTTCGGTTCAATTACGGGACAAACTAAAATATGATCTCCAAAAATAAATTCATCTTGACGATACCAAGTTTGAGGGTCGCTATGATCAAAGAATACCAAAGGACGCAACATGGGTTTACCCTCTGATGCATATTGGTAAAAGTTCGTGTAGTGATAGGGTAGAAGTGAATAGCGCAATTCGATTGCTTCACGCGCTAGGTCAGTTCCTTCCTCTCCGAAGCTCCAAGGCTCTTGTTCGCCATGATCTCCAGAGGAGTGGGTGCGCATTAATGGATGGAAAACAGCTAATTGCATCCAGCGCACAAATAGCTCCATGGTAGGGTGCTCGGTGAAACCACCAATATCTGATCCCACAAATGAGAACCCGCTTATGGCTAATCGTTGACACTGTATATTGGCCACCCACAAGTGTTCCCAAGTTGCAATATTATCCCCGGTCCATACCGAAGAATAACGTTGCCCCCCTGCATAGGTACTCCTTGTTATAAGGAAAGGCCTTTGCGGGAAAGCGGCTTTACGAACCCCATGGTAAGAAGCGCGGCTCATCTGCATACCGTAAACGTTATGTGCTTTGCGATGGCTACAAGGATGTCCGTCGTAATCATGACGTATATCTAAGGGGAAGGTTTTCGTAGGTACATCCATAATAGCCGGTTCGTTCATATCATTCCAGATACCAGCTAAGCCCACTTCTTCGATCAAGCCAGTAAATAGACCTGACCACCATTCGCGTACTTCAGGATTGGTAAAGTCGGGGAAATAACATTCCCCCGGCCATACCTTACCCTTATACAAAGGACCATCAGCATGCTTACAGAAATAGCCCCTCTCAAAGCCCTCTCTGCACACCTCATAATCCATGTCTACTTTTATACCGGGGTCTATAATAGCCACGGTTTTAAAACCCATTTCTTTAAGTCGGTCCACCATTCCTTTAGGATCAGGGAAATTTTCCTTGTTCCAGGTAAAGCAACGGAAGCCGTCCATATAATCGATGTCTAAATAAATAGCATCGGCCGGAATTTTAAGCTCACGAAGTTTAGTAGCGATTTCCATCACTTCTTCTTCGCTCGAATAACTCCATTTACATTGATGGTAACCTAGTGTCCATTTTGCAGGAAGCTCAGGTTTACCGGTAAGACGAGAATAGCGCTGCGCGATGTTCATCAAACTGGAGCCGGCGATAAAATAATAATTGATTTCGCCCCCTTCAGCCCAGAAGCTGGTCACATTGTTACGCTCCGATGCAAAATCGAAGAAGGTGCGGAAAGAATTATCGAAAAAGACGCCATAACAGCCATCTTTGTGCAATCCATAATAAAAAGGGATATTGCGGTATAATGGATCTGCGTCTTTGGCAAATCCATACTCATCCGTGCCCCAATTTTGAAAACGACGGTCTCGTAGGTTCAAATTGCTGGGCTTATCCCCTAAACCATAGTAATGCTCTCCCATAATGGAGCGCTTACTCATTTTAACGATGTTGTCGCCCCGTTGACCATCCTCTTGCCAGTGGAAGCCCTTCTCATCTTCATTGAGGAGTTTACCATGCTCATCATAAATACTGACCTTTAAATCGTGGCGGTTGATATGAGCCTTAATTTTTGGGGTCGCGAAGATGTAGTAATCCCCTTCTTCCGTAATACTAAAGTCACTAAATCCAGAACGATGATCTTCATCCATGGCATAGGAGAAGTCTTCAGAGAAATAGCCTTTAGCACTGTATCGAAAACGCATTACGTGATCCGTAATCACTTCAACCTTTAACATCACTCCATTATGGGTGTGAAGAATGCCGTAACTGCCATTCTTCTTTAAGTCAATTACATGACTTGGAAAATGCTCATTGGGAAGTGTGTGTATCACAATAAAAAGGTGCTTTCGCAATTTTGTAAGAACGAAAGTATAGAAAAGTTTGGACTTCGTGTAAAAAATACACTAAATATTTGGGGTAAAAATTTAACTCCTTAATTGTCAGATAAATAAATTTGGATTTACCCTATTTATTCTTATTTAAGGTGGTGGTATCCTTAAAATAGAAGTTATTGGAAGGGTCTAATGTAAATACTGGGATGTGGTATTTATTGAGTAAAACAGTTTTAGCAAAGTCTTGGCCTAGCATTTTTTTGATGGCGCTATCACCATGATGCGGAAGGGCAATTAAATCGGATTGCATTTCTTGAGCATAGTCCACCAAATAATGATCGAACCGTTTGGTTTCGGGAGCGTATTTTAAACTTGCTGGAACCCCCTTCTCCTTAAAAAAGTCGACCGCAATCTCAGCAATTTCCCGACCTAAAACTTGTTTGGACTTTTCTTTATTCCAAGAGGCTAGTATATGTACTTCACTCTGTAAGGGTATTGCCAAGGCGGCGGCTGCTTCTAAAATGCGCATATCATCACTGTGCAAGTCAATAGGAACGGTGATATGATTCATTCGACCCGTGATGCGGTACTCTTCTGGTACAATCATAAAAGGTGACTCAGCATGGGAAATCAGGTGCACGGACTTTTTACCGAAGGCACGCACGCCATTTTCCAACTCGGGACTCCCTAGCACAACACATACGACACGCTCTTTGGCGATGAGCCTATTAATGATATCGAGGATATCACCCTTCTCAAGAACGATATCCCAGGGTCCGTCATCTAAATGATATTTTCGCCCAAACGCACTAATTCCCGATGCTTCTCCTGCACCTCTGCCTCTTTAGCCCGGGGGGATAAAGCGTGAACGAGCACAATTTCAATGTCCAAATTGGAAGTAAACTCGTCGGTATAACGAAGGGCGTGTTCGGTGCTGAAGTTAAAATCTACAGGTACTAAAATCTTCATATCATTCTTATTCAATAGGACTCTTGAAAGGTTGTATATGATATCTAGCTTCTAAGATAGTTCGAGAGCAAGTTATTTGCAAAACATAAAAACAGTTACTTTTTTAAAAAATAACATTGCCTTTATACTTCGTGTAAAAAATACACTAAGTTTGTTTCGACAATAAAAATGAACCATTATGGCCTTACGTAAAAAGTACTTGAAGTCGAAGCCTGTTTGTAAAGTAAGCTTTGATTTCCCGAGCGACCGTATCGGAGAAAAAGTGAGAGAAGTAGAATTGATTGCTTCATTCAACAATTGGGAACCTATAGCCTTGCGCAAAGCTAAAGGTACCTTCACCCGTACCATCGATTTGGATGCCGGCTCTAATTATGAGTTCCGCTATCGCGTGAACGGTGAAATTTGGGAAAATGATGAAGCCGCCGATGCTTATCAGCCCAACGGCATCGACGGAGATAATTCCGTGGTTGTTCTTTAAGATTTTTTCTTGTAGACCAGTGCGGCAAGGGGAGCAAGGTTTAGTTCTAAACTTTGCTTCCGGCCGTGACTCGGTTCTTTTTCGCTTTCTACGCGATTCTTTACACCAAAGTTGCTGCCCCAGTAGCGCGACTCATCACTATTAAAGACCAATTCATACTTCCCTGGCTTGTTAAGGCCTACACGGTAATTATTTTTTGGATCGGGTGTGAAGTTCAAGATACAAATCAATTCTTCTTTTTCCGACTTCCGAATAAAACTTAAGACGGTGTTTTCGCTGTCGTTCAGTTCAATCCATTCGAATCCTTCCGGAACGTAATTCAATTCGTGTAAACTCGCTTGTTCACGATAGAGTCCATTTAAACTTTGTAGACATTTAAAGACCCCATTGTGACTCTCGAATTGCTTTTCGTACCATTCCAAACTTCCCGAAAAGTCCCATTCGGCACGCTGGGCGAACTCACCGCCCATAAAAATTAACTTGGCGCCAGGATGTAAATACATCCAACTGTAGAGTAAACGCAGATTAGCAAACATCTGCCAATCATCACCAGGCATTTTTTCAAGTAGCGATTTCTTGCCGTAGACCACCTCATCATGCGAAAGCGGCAGCATGTAATTTTCGCTAAAACCGTAGGCTAAGCTAAAAGTGACTTCATTTTGGTGGTATTTACGATAAATGGCGTCGCGCTCAAAATAGGTGAGGTTGTCGTTCATCCATCCCATCATCCACTTTAAACCAAATCCAAGTCCGCCTTCGAAGGTTGGCTTGCTAACGCCTGTGAAATTGGTAGACTCTTCGGCAATGGTTTGCACATCGGGGTAGTGAGCATAAACCGCTTCATTAAATTCTTTTAGGAATTGAATGGCGTCTAAGTTTTCGTTGCCACCAAATTCATTGGGCTCCCATTCCCCGTAATTACGGGAATAGTCCAAATACAACATGGAGGCCACCGCATCTACCCGTAATCCATCTACGTGGAATTCGTCTAACCAGAATAAGGCATTCGAAATCAAAAAGGCCTTAACCTCTGGACGCCCGTAATTGAAGACCAGGCTTTTCCAATCAGGGTGGTAGCCTTTACGTCGATCAGGATGCTCGTAAACCGCACTACCATCGAAATTTCCAAGGCCATGCTCGTCACTAGGAAAATGGGAAGGCACCCAGTCGAGTATAACTCCGATGCCCTCTTTGTGGAAAGATTCGATTAAATGTTTTAATCCATCCGGATTACCAAAGCGCGAGCTTGTGGCATAGTAGCCGGTAATTTGGTAACCCCAGCTTGGCTCATAAGGGTACTCCATTATGGGCATAAATTCCACATGCGTAAAGCCCGCTTCTTTTACGTAAGGAACTAATGTCTTTGCCAATTCCCAATAACCTTGGGGATCGCCGTTTTCTTTGCGTTGCCAAGAAGCCAAATGCACTTCGTAAACACTCATAGGTGCCTTCAAGTCCATCTTTTCTGATCGCTCTTTCAGCCAAGTGTCATCACTCCATAAATGCCCGGAGGCACTAACGATAGAAGCGGTATGAGGCGGGTGTTCCGCTGCTCGAGCATAAGGATCGGCCTTTTCAAAATCACGCCCATGATCAGGATTTAAAATGCGGTACTTGTACAAATGTCCAGGTCCCACGTGGGGAATAAAACCTTCCCAGATACCAGATGAATCCCAGCGCACATTTAGTACATGGTCGAAGCCGTTCCAGTGGTTAAAATCGCCTATAACTTCAACGCGACTTGCGGCAGGTGCATAAACCGCAAAGTAGGTTCCCTTAACTCCATTTAGGGTCATGGGGTGGGAACCAAAGTGCTTATACAGTCTGTAATGGCGCCCTTCCCTAAAGAGATGTATGTCTTGATCACTAAAAAGAGAATGGGCAATTACTTGGTTAGGCATAGAGCGCTTTTTTAATCGATTGGATGGCAAAGGTAACGAACTAAGTGTAATTATTACACCAAGTCGGCTTTTGTCTTGTGTAAGGTAGCAAGCAGGGCTCTATTGTACAAATCCATAACGCCATCTTCATTTTATCCATTCTTATTAACAATGGACGTTCAGCCCAAGGCAATCACTTATTTTTAAATTCTCTTTTTAAGAACCCCAAAAGACCCTCGATTTGTTTTTAATCTTTGATACTGAGACCACTGGTTTACCCATTCGCGATGATGCGCCTTTAAGCGATTTCGAAAACTGGCCGCGTGCGGTCCAGATTGCTTGGCAGTTGCACGATGAGGCCGGGAACTTAATCGAGGCCAAAGATTTTGTGATCAAGCCGGATGGTTTTGACATTCCCTACAATGCGGCCAAAGTGCATGGCATTACCACCGCGGTGGCGGAGGAATACGGGGTGCCCCTGGAAGAGGCCATGGCTGAGTTTAGTGCGGCGGTTCAAAAATCGAAGTTCCTGGTAGGGCATAACCTTCAATTCGACAACAACATTCTAGGTTGTGAATACCTACGTCTCGAACAAGAGAATATTTTAGAAGGACGACCAGTTCTCGATACTGGCGAAGAAACCCGCGATTATTGCCAATTACCAGGCGGTAGAGGCAGTGGTTTTAAAATGCCAAAACTAGAGGAGCTGCACGAGAAGCTCTTCGGTCATAAGTTCGCTGAGGCCCATAATGCGGCGGCGGATGTGGAGGCGACCACCCGCTGTTTCTTCGAAGCGGTGCGTATCAATATTTTCACCAATGCCCGACTAGAGTGGACGGAAGTAGAGCGAGCGGCCTTTAATAAGGTCAACCCGACTATAGTACCTCCTATCGGTCTTAAGGTTAAGAGTTTTAAGAAGCTGGCCGAAGAACTGGCCAAAAAGCAAGCTTCGGCTGATGGTACGTCGGGCGAAAGCCAAACTAAGCTGGATGCCGACCTTAAGTTTACCCACTTGCATGTGCATACCCAATATTCGATTTTGCAAGCTACTTGCGATATCGATGCGGTAATAGCTAGAGCAAAGGAGGAAGGAATGCCGGCGGTAGCGATGACCGATATTGCGAATCTCTACGGAGCTTTCAAGTTTACATCAGCGGCTTTAGCAGCCGATATTAAGCCTATTATAGGCTGCGAATTATACATCTGCCGCGATCATAATGATAAGTCGGTTAAAGACAATGGTTACCAAATTGTGGCCATTGCCAAGAATAAGGAAGGCTACCATAATTTGGCAAAGCTCAGTTCTTTAGGATTTACCGAAGGTTATTATTACGTGCCTCGAATCGATAAAGAACTTTTACTTGAGTACAAAGAAAACCTCATCCTTACGACGGGAAGTATGGGGGGTGAGGTTCCTCGACTCATCCTAAACGTGGGAGAGAAGCAGGCGGAAGAAGCGTTCTTGTGGTATAAAGAAAACTTCGGCGATGACTTCTACGTCGAACTGGTAAACCATGGCCTGGAAGAAAATCGCGTGGTCAACGAAACCTTGGTGCGTTTTGCACGGAAGCATGGGGTTAAGTTCTTCGCCTCGAACGATGTGTATTATCTCGGTCAGGAAGACGCCAATGCCCATGATATCTTACTCTGTGTAAAGGAAGGTGAATACCAAAGCACACCCATTGGACGCGGACGTGGATACCGCTACGGATTCCCGAATGATCAGTTCTATTTCAAGGGCGATGCGGAGATGAAGCAGCTCTTTGCGGATTTACCGGAGGCCATCGCCACTACCCAAGAAATTGTCGATAAGGTAGAGGCCTACGATCTAGCGCGTGATGTACTATTACCGGCTTTCGACATTCCAGAAGAGTTTAAAGATCCCGCCGATGAAGAAGATGGCGGGAAAAGAGGGGAGAATAATTACCTCAAACACCTTACTTACGAAGGCGCGAAGAAACGCTACGGTGAAATCACCGAAGACATTAAGCAGCGACTCGATTTCGAATTAGAGACTATTGCCAATACGGGCTACCCGGGCTACTTCCTTATTGTACAAGATTTTACCTCTCAAGCGCGAAAAATGGGCGTAAGTGTGGGGCCAGGTCGAGGATCCGCCGCGGGTTCGGCGGTGGCTTATTGCATTGGGATTACCAATGTAGATCCTATTAAATACGATCTACTGTTTGAGAGATTTTTAAATCCAGATCGGGTGTCTTTACCAGATATTGATATCGATTTTGACGATGAGGGCCGCGGTAAGATTATCGATTGGGTAGTCAATAAGTACGGCCAGAGTCAGGTGGCTCAGATTATCACCTATGGTACCATGGCCGGAAAATCGGCCATTCGCGATGCGGGGCGGGTTCTGCAATTGCCTCTTTCGGAAACCGATCGCGTGGCTAAATTGGTGCCGGATACCAAGCTCAATAAACTTTTCAATTGGAGCGATAAGGAAATGGCTTCCAATCTTAATGGTGATTTATTACCCTTAGGGAAACAGCTCCGCGAATTGGCGACACAAGATAGCTTGGAAGCTCAAGTAGTAAACCAAGCGCGTATTTTGGAAGGTTCAGTACGGAACACCGGTATCCATGCTTGTGGGGTGATTATTACCCCCGACGACATCACCAAGTTTGTACCAGTTTCGGTGGCCAAAGACTCGGATCTTTACGTAACGCAGTTCGATAACTCGGTGGTAGAAAGTGCGGGGATGTTGAAAATGGACTTCCTGGGCTTAAAGACCTTGTCTATCATTAAGGACGCCATTAAAATTGTAAAGGACCGTCACGGAATCGAGATTGATGCCGATGAAATTCCACTCGACGACCCGAAAACCTTTGAGCTGTACCAGCGCGGTGAAACCAATGGTACCTTCCAGTTTGAGAGTCCGGGTATGCAAAAGCACCTCAAAGCTTTAAAGCCGGATAAGTTCGCTGATCTTATTGCCATGAACGCCCTATATCGTCCGGGGCCTTTAGAGTACATCCCCAACTTTATCGCCCGTAAACACGGTCAGGAGGAAATTAGCTACGACCTCCTTGATATGGAAGAGTACCTAGCGGAAACCTACGGTATTACCGTATATCAGGAGCAGGTGATGTTGCTTTCCCAAAAGCTAGCCGGTTTTACCAAAGGTGAGGCCGACGTTTTGCGGAAGGCTATGGGTAAGAAGAAGCGTGACGTACTGGATAAGATGAAACCCCAGTTCATTGAGCAAGGCAAGGAACGCGGACATGACGAAGAGAAACTCAATAAAATTTGGAAGGACTGGGAAGCTTTTGCGGCCTATGCCTTTAACAAATCGCACTCTACCTGTTATTCGGTAGTCGCCTTCCATACGGGTTATCTAAAGGCTAATTATCCGGCCGAATACATGGCCTCGGTTCTCACCCATAACATGAGTGACATAAAGAAGGTGACTTTCTTTATGGAGGAATGTAAGCGAATGGGTATTCCGGTATTGGGACCCGATGTGAATGAATCGCAGTTTAAGTTTACGGTTAACGATAAAGGGGAAATCCGTTTTGGTTTAGGGGGAATGAAAGGCGTGGGCGAAGCGGCCGTAATGGCCATTGTAAATGACCGCCTGGAAGCAGGTCCCTTTAGAACTTTCTTCGATCTTCTTAGACGTATTGATTTAAGAGCGGTAAATAAAAAGACCTTAGAAAACCTAGCCTTGGGTGGGGCTTTCGATAACTTCGAGAATTGCCATCGCGCCACCTTTTTTCATGAAGGACAAGATGGTCGAACTTTCTTAGAGCGTGCCATTAAATATGCACAAGGCGTGAAGGCGCAAGAAGAATCTTCCCAGGTGAGTCTTTTCGGAGAAAGTGAAGAGGTGGATATGCCAGAACCTGAAATTCCTGCGGTACCGGCCTGGCCAAGAATGTTCCTGCTGGGCAAGGAAAAAGAGGTAAACGGACTCTATTTAAGTTCGCATCCCTTAGATGATTTCAAATATGAAATGGAACATGTGGTCACAAACCGTATGTCGGAGTTTCAGGAAATCGAACGAATGAACGATTTTACCGTGGCCGGAATCATAACGGATGCTCTTCACCTAACCGCCCGTAGTGGTAAACCTTTCGGTCGTTTCAGTATAGAGGATTACAGCGGCAAGCATGAGTTTTCCTTATTTGGAGATGAGTATCTTAAGTTTAAATCATTCCTGGAAACCAATCTTATGGTGCTCATCCGCGGAAAGATTTCGAAGTATACCCCGCGTTGGGAAGGAGCTACCGAACGCATCGAGGCCAAAATTATCCAAATCAGCCTTATCCAAGATGTCTTGGATAAGCATGGCCGTGGCATCGAATTACAAATCCCGATTGAGGCGGTGAACCCGGATAATATAGAGGCTATCAATAATCTTATTAGCGAACATCAAGGAGACAAGTCGCTGGAAGTGCTGATATTTGACTCCGAAAATCCGAAGATAAACGTCCGGATGCCCAGGCGCAGCAAGCGAGGCATCGCATTACATAAACAAAGTTTGGATGCTTTTAAGGGTCTCCAATTTGCGAAGATGAAACTCAAGGCAGATGCTAAGGGCTAGTCAGAACCACATTAATGAACTAAATTTGTACCACTAAATAATTGAAACAATGGCATTAGAATTTACCACCGCTAACTTCGACGAATCCGTATTAAAATCAGACAAGCCTGTATTGGTTGACTTTTGGGCAGAATGGTGCGGACCTTGCCGTATGGTAGGACCAATCGTTGAAGAATTAGCCGGTGAATACGACGGAAAAGCAGTTGTAGGTAAAGTGAATGTAGACGAGCACGGTGAAATCGCGCAGCAGTTCGGAATTCGCAACATCCCTACTTTGCTAGTATTCAAAAATGGCGAAGTAGTAGATAAGCAGGTAGGGGTAGCACCTAAAAATGCTTTAGCTGCTAAGCTAGACGCTCAGCTCTAAATAAAAGAGCTTTATAAAATTGAGAATCCCGTTTTGCCCTGTGGCGAAACGGGATTTTTTTATACGTAGAATTAAAGCTTCCGTAAAGTGGAATCAGCG
>CBFHRN010000007.1:0-6995 GCA_965658275.1 Croceimicrobium sp. | reverse complement strand
TTTCTAATATTGTGCTATGCCTGAACTAAAGAACCTAGAGCCTTTTGAATACCGCGACTTTGAACACTTGGAATTAATGGCAAATCAAGTGGTCGAGGGTTTTATTACCGGTTTGCATAAGAGCCCTTTTCACGGTTTCTCGGTAGAGTTCTCCGAACACCGTATTTACAATCCGGGCGAGTCGACCAAGAATATAGACTGGAAACTTTATGCGCGTACCGACCGCCTCTATACCAAACGATACGAGGAAGAAACCAATTTGCGCTGCAGAATTCTAATCGATACTTCAGGTTCAATGTTCTATCCTGCCGAAAAGATGCTTACTCCGGAAGACCCGAGCAAGTTTCTATTCAGTACGGTGGGAAGCTTGGCTCTCATGAATCTATTGAAGCGTCAGCGCGATGGAGTGGCTCTTAGTTTATTTGGACGCGAAGATTACCATAGCCAAGTGGGGTCTACCTACCAACACCATAGGGCAGTTGCGACAAAACTTTACCAAACGCTTACAACCAAGTGGAAGCCCGGCTCAGAAAAAGTTTCCTTAACGGAGCAATTGCACCTAATGGCGGAAAGAACGCATCGACGTTCGCTGATTGTCATCTTCTCTGACTTCTTAGAGGTAGAAGAAGAACCGCAGGCCTTTTTAGATGCTTTGCAGCACTTAAAACATGCAAAGCATGAGATAATTCTTTTCTGGACTTTGGACCGAAGTACAGAACAGGATTTTGACTTTGGTTCTGGTCCGCATCGATTTGTGGATTTAGAGACTGGGGAGGATTTAAAGCTAAATCCAGACGAAATTCAGGCTATTTACCGAGAGGAGATGGCTATTTTCCAAAAGGCCTTGCAAGAACATTGCCTCAAATATAAAATTGAATTAAACGAAGTAGATGTGGCTGAGGGCTATCAAAAGGTTCTACAGTCCTTCTTAGTCAAACGCAAAAAGCAGTATTGATGTACGCCAATCTTTTAATTAGTTTATTTGTCAGTTTAGCATCGGCTAGCTCCACCCCACAAAACTCCTTGCCACCCGCAAAGAAGAAAGCCCCAAACGTAATTCTTATGATAGGGGATGGTATGGGTCATTCTCAGCTTTCATCCGCTTTATTTTATGGTAAACAGAAACCTCAGTATATGCGTTTCCCTATCGTGGGTTTAAGTATGACCTCCAGCAGCAGCCATAAAATAACAGATAGCGCTGCCGGGGCTACGGCTTTTAGTTGTGGGGTTAAAACATATAACGGAGCCATCGGGATGGCTTCCGACACCACCATGCTCCCAACTATATTGGAAGACCTGGCTGCCGATAAATGGAAAACGGGATTAATCGCAACATCAAGTATTACCCATGCTACCCCAGCTTCGTTCTTTGCCCATGTTGCCTTGCGTAAACAAGAATTTGAAATTGCGGAACAACTCTTAACCGCTCCGGTCGATTTTGTAGCGGGTGGGGGAAAGCGATTTTTCTTTGACCGCTTGGATGAGCGCAACCTCTATCCCGAATTTGAAACGAATAACTTTGTAATAGACACGACGGCTCTGGAAACCCACGACTGGGATCCAAGTAAGCGCTATGCTTATCTATTAGCTAAGGATGGTTTGCCTCCGGTTAAAGAAGGTCGAGGTGACTTCCTACCTAAGGCGACGCAGATGGCCCTCGACTATTTCGATGCTTCATCAGAAGATGAGCCCTTCTTTTTAATGGTTGAAGGTTCACAGATTGATTGGGGTGGCCATGATAATGATGGAGAATACTTAACCACTGAAATGCTGGACTTTGATAAAGCCATTGGAGTAGCTTTAGATTACGCAGAAGCAGATGGGAATACTATTGTCATCGTAACGGCCGACCACGAATGTGGTGCTTTTGCCATGGTAAGCACAAAGGTGAAGGTGCCTTTCCAAGGTATGCGTAATGATTACGATTCCCTGTCCTACAGTTTTGGGTCAGGTGGGCATTCAAGCGCCATGGTTCCGGTCTTAGCCTATGGCCCAGGTAGTTCTTCCTTCACCGGGATTTACGATAATCACCAGATATACCATAAGCTTAAGGCAATTCTAAAAGGGGAATAAAAAAAGCGCATCCTCTAGGAGAATGCGCTTGGTGAGATAATACCCCTCTACGAATGTTGTATATAAAGTCTGACTATCTATTACCCACTAATTTTCAGACTTTATCATTCTGTCCACCGGAGCGGAAAGGTATTTTCTGCAGAAAATTTTTTAGACTGCAGGTCTAAGAAGGATTCGGTTCATGGAATCGAGTAGCACCTGCATATAGCTGCGAAGCTCTTCACTAGGTAGGTCAAGGTCAAGTCTGTGATACAGAGGCTCATTGGTGGATACCCCAAACTCTAGGTTTTGGTCACCGCTTCTGAATTCACTTAACCGGATCAATAACTCATAAGATTGACTACCCATCTTATCCTTAATGTGATAATAGTGCCCCTTTGAAGGGCCACTTGGGTGTGTCTCAGCCATACGCTCCTGCTTCGAAAGTTTCGGCACGGCTATGACGTTATCAAATCTTGCGGTTAATAGATCCAAGCCTTCTTCCTTGTCTATTACCATAAATAATCCCTCTATACGTTTATAAATATAGACATAATGTCGGAAAAATTAGCCAAAATCTATCAATAAGTAGTATTGCAAGGTCCTGATAATCAAGGAAAAGTTCTCTAGAGCTATGATTTTGACCTAGTTTGGTAAGAGGGGGACTTAAACAAATAATAGCTTAAAATGAACCCATTTGGGTGGCGGTAAGTCTAAAAAAAGCCCGCAGATGCGGGCTTTTTCTTTATTGAATAACAACTTTTTCGCGCAAACGTTGTTTGCCCCGCTCTACCTCGATCCAATAGAAACCAGGACTTAAGTCGGGAATATCCACCCTTTTAAAAGAGGCGAAGTCTAAAGATTCCATTTCACTTTCGAACAAGATGCGTCCTTGGTTATCAAAGAGCTTAACCAGGGTTTCCCCTTTTCCATTTAATTCAACCGTAAAGCTTCCTCGATTTGGATTGGGATAAACACTTAGAGCGTGATCCCAAAGGGGGTTTTCGCTCACGCTAATGGGGTTTTGAACCACTAACTTCTTCGTGGTATACAAACGATATTCCCCAGGTTGTAAGCTAATAGAGGCGCTTAAATCGCTTACGTTTAGGCTGTCGCCACTAAAATGTTCATACCACCATCCGGTACCTTGAAACTGAGGTACAATGCTGGCACTGCTCACACCAAAGTTTCCTATAATGGTGGCGTTGAAGTCACCGTGATCTAGATTTATCCGCTTGGTAGTTCCTGAAAGCGAATAGGAATAATTATCCGAATTAAACGTAGGGTTCTGCACTCTGAGGTTGATGATTTCTGCACTGATATCGTAAAGTCGAGCTCTACCGGGCACACTTTGGTAGTTCCATAAAATGGGTTTATTACAGACCCGACAAGGATTATTAATACCAATATCATAACCTAATTCCCCAAACTGCCAAAGCATTTTCGGCCCAGGTATCATATACAGGAATAAAGAAGTAAGTTCCTTACGCATTAAGGCCGTGGAAAGATCCTTGGTGTCGTATCCACCCAAGGCATTTCCGAAGTTTTTAAGCTTGTATACAATGCGCTCTTCATCGTGACTCTCTTGGTAGGCTACTAGATGTTTATCCGTCCAACCGCGTTGCGAAGCAAAGGCACCTGAGAAGTTAGACCCCGGAATATAACCCATCGCTGCTTCTGAATAATCGTGATTATGATTACCCCATAGCATAAAGCCAAGGTTTGAAAGGGCCTGTTCCTCACTATTATCGGCAAAGTGTTCTAAGATCATATAGCTACCTGGTCGAGCGGCCTCCATTTTGGCCTTAAGGTTACTTAGGATATCCACTCGGTCTTGATCATAAGCACCCCATGCACCAACATTGCCTAAGGTATTTTTTTGCGTAAAACCTTTACTTAAATCCATGCGGTATCCATCTACATGGTATTCGCTTACCCAATACTCCATTATTCGCTCGGAGAAGATTCGGGTGGCTTCCGATTCATGATTAAAATCGAAGCCAACATTAAAGTCGTGTTTAGGGTCAACATTAAGCCAAGGGTTCTGGCTCGTGGGTTTCCCATAGGTACCTGCATTGGGGTCGAAATAAAGTTGTACCAATGGACTTTGACCAAAGGCATGATTAAGCACCACATCAATAAAAACGGCAATGCCTCGAGCATGGCACTCATCTACAAAGGCTTTAAACTTTTCGGGAGTTCCGTAATACTTATCGAGGGCCATGTGGAAGCTAGGATTGTAGCCCCAGCTTTCATTTCCTTCAAACTCATTTACGGGCATTAATTCAATAGCGTTAATGCCTAACCTTTGTAAATAGTTTAAAGTATCAATAAGGGTTTGGTAATTATGGTCGGCCACAAAATCGCGAACCAGCAATTCGTAAATGATCAGGTCTTCTTTGGCAGGCGGACTAAAATTGGTGTATACCCAATTGTAAGCTTGGCGATCCATTTCGATTAAGGTGGCGATTCCCGTAGTTTTCCCATCAGGATAGGGATGCGGATTAGGGTAAGTGTTAGCATCAATAAAGCCGTCATTCCAAGGGTCGAGAATCAGCTCGGAGTAAGGATCTGCAATTTTGATTTCGCCATCGACCCAATACTGGAAAGCATATTTCTGACCTGCAGTAAGGCTGTCGATGGTGATCCACCAATCCGTACCGCTAGTATCGCGGGTCATGAAATAATCGGGGTGAGGTTGCCAATTGTTGAAATCCCCGATTACATATACATAGTTCTTGAAGGGTGCATGAAGCTTTAGGGTAATTTGAGTAGGACTATCGTAATTGATACCGTATTCCGCGCTGCTTGGCGCCGCGGCAGTTTGCACAGGATTATTTACAACATAATAAACGGTATCACGCACCGTAGAACTACCATCAGTGGCTACCATTTCCAATAAATGACTACCTGGGGTTCCTGCCGAAATAGATTTATTTAGAGCTCTGGTGTTGGTGTCATTGGCTACAAGCACCCCGTTATCGTAAACATCAATATCCGCATTAATGCTGGTCGCGGCCTTGATATTTAGGTTTTGGCCACTGTTTAAAATTTGAGTGGAAGTTGGGTTTAAGAAACGGCCCAAGAGTCCCACATTAGCTGGGTAAACAGGGTAAAAGATATCACTGCCATCCGCTGCTCTTCCCACGGTAGAACCGTTTGCATTTCGAAATACAAAAGCCAATTCCGTAACTACAGTACCTCCAGTAACATTGTAGTAAGTAGGAATGTGATAGCTGATGCTATGTTTGTTATTACCTAAAGGACTCATAAGTACGCTCGGGTCAGCGGTTCCCCAGTTGCCCTGCACATTTTGCCAATTACCCGGACCTCCAGCTTGGGTAATTATTCCAGTATGGGCGTAAACAGGTACGAAGCCACTAAGGGCCCCGTTACCTTGACTTGCATCAAAAGTGATGGTTACTGTGTCGTTCTGCTTAGGGAAGGCAGGGTCTACAGTGATTACTTGGGCTTGAGCTTTGGTGAGACTCATACCTAAGAAAAGAACGAAGAGTAGGTATTTATACATAAGGTGAAATTTGCTTCGAAGTTACAAATTATTTCGAGTCAAAACGCCTGTATCCCTTTGTGGATGAACTTTGTGTCATTGGTACACTTAATCTTAGGCCAGCTCTAGAATAGAGGCTGATAGAAAGTTTCGATTTCTTTAAATGGAAAAGATAGCGGAGGATAAAGCCAATGCTTTTTAACTTGCCAACCTAAAACTCCCACTCAAATGACCAAGACGCTGCCCTCTCTAATTTTTGCATCGCATAATGCCAATAAAACCAAAGAGATTAGAGCCCTTTTGCGCAGTCACCAGATTTATTCTTTAGCGGATAAAGCCTATAAAGAGGAAATACCAGAAACTGGAGAAACCTTAGCTGAAAATGCGGAGATAAAGGCTCGTACTATTTTCGATTTTTATGGGGAAGCTGTTTTTGCGGATGACACGGGTTTAATTGTTCCAGCTTTAAATGGAGAGCCAGGGGTCTACTCGGCGCGTTATGCCGGGCCTGAGGCCAATGCGCAGTCGAATATGCAGAAATTGCTCGCTAATTTAGAAGGAGCGGAAAACCGCGAGGCCTATTTTGAAACGGTGATTTGCAATATCGATGTTCAAGGAGAGAGCCATTTCTTTAGCGGAAGAGTAGATGGACAGATAATAGAAGCCCCTCGGGGTAAGGAAGGGTTTGGATACGATCCTATCTTTCAGCCTGATGGGGAAATGCTAAGTTTTGCCGAAATGCCGGCTTGGCAGAAAAATGAAATGAGCCATCGCGCACGCGCCTTATCGGCCTTTATTCGTCATCTTCAGGCCAAGTAAAGAAGCTAAAACGGACTTTACCGTATTTGCGGGTTTCGTAAAAGTTCTCCAACTCCGAAAGATCTCCCATGCTGTCGTGTTCAATGGCCAGCATGCCTTCTTTACTGAGAAGCTTTTTAAAGAAAATCTGCTCCACTAAATCGGCATAACCCGAGAAATCATAGGGAGGGTCCGCCAGAATTATATCGTAGCTGCGGTAATCTCTCTTAATGAAATCCATGGCGTCACTGCGGTGTACTTCACTGATTTCATCAAATCCCATTTGGGCCATGGTCTTTTCCATGAACTGGCAACATTTGTGGTTTTGATCCACTAGGGTAATGTCTTCGCATCCTCGACTCGCTAATTCATAGCTCAAGTTTCCAGTGCCTGCAAATAAGTCGAGGGCCTTCACTTGATCGAAGTAAAAGTGATTGTTCAAGATATTGAACAAGCTTTCCTTCGCAAAGTCTGTGGTAGGACGTACCGGCAAAGAACCGGGGGCCTTGATAATTTTTCCGCGAAATTTTCCGCTTATAATGCGTGTCATAAAAAGCCGATGAGGTTGAAGTTTTCACGGAGATCCTGGATGCTGATATCCTTACTTAAGCTAAAGCCAATGGGTAAATTCATCTCC
>CBFHRN010000006.1:0-59389 GCA_965658275.1 Croceimicrobium sp. | reverse complement strand
AACTGGAAACCCTTTCAATACCACCCCCTGCTCTGTAAGCGGGCCAGGCTCTTAAGTCATTGGTGCCTCCTAAAAAGAAGAAACGGCTGAAAGGTGGGAGTCGGAAGGGTTGATCATTTACGGAAATCGTACTTAAACCATAGGGGGCAATCATGCCTCCCGAGAAGCGAAAAATGTATAATTGCTCGGGACTTGGATGGATGTAGTAACGGTAATCCATTTCCAGTCGGCCAAACTGGTAAACCGGTACTCCAAAGAGTCGGCTTACTTCATTTTCATTTACGTCGCCAAAGCTTTGCGTAAGAAGGGACTGAAGCGTTCCGCCAATTTCAATATTGGTATTGAAGAAGTGGTAATTCCGCTGACTTACCGATTCTTGACCCGAATAGGTGAAACTGTAAGAAGTACTGGAAATAAATTCGGAATTAAAGGCTAGGCTTTGAATAGGATCGATCTGATTAATGAAATTGGTATCAATCGCGAATAAGTTTGAAAAGCTGATACTCAATAAGTCTACTTTGTGATTCTTATTAGTGCTTTCATTCCATTGGTAGCTGAGTCGGCCCCCAAAGGTTTCTCGATCAAATTCAATTCTGGCAATTCGATTGGCATACAAGGAAAAGCTGGAACGCGGAAGCATTCGCTTGGGGAGGAGTCCTTCGGTATTGAAGGGCAAAAGGAAGCGTGGAATATCGACTCTTAATTCGGTTCCTAATTCAAAAGTCCTCGACAAGTTTTCATTATTTGCAACGGTTGGCTGGTACTCCAAGCCACTCGTGATATTAAAGCTTAAAGCTTCACCACCTCCAAATAGATTTCTGTTGGTGATACCAATTGATCCTCGGATTCCATAGTTTCCAGAGGTATTTGTAACTTCTAATTCAGTGAGGTACGTTCGCTTATCGCGTGGTACCAGACGAACCTCTGCATCTAAAAGATTTTCAGAACTCTCAGTCACCGGTCGGAAGGTGATTTCGTTTACATTAAAAGCATTGTAGCCGGCAATATGCTGATAACTTTCGTCAACTAAACGTTGTCGGTATAAGCCATCTTTATAAAGGTGTATGGCGTCGGTTAGATAGCGAGGTTTGTAAGCCAGTTCGTTGTATGCGATGAAATAGCCACGATGGGAGAGCGTATCTTTGGCTTGGGATCCAAACTGAAAATCGTAATCGGGTATAATGTATATATCGCGCAACCGATACTGTTTTGGATCTTCGTAGGTAATGCTATCACCGGCTCTTTTTGGAACCCCTTTAATCAGAAGCTTTATAGCTACCAGGTGTTCCTGACTTTGGTTATTCGTATCTGCTTCGAAGCTGATGTAACTCTCCGAAAAAGCGTAAAATCCATTGTTCCGGAAAATGTCCCTTAACCTCTGCCTTTCTGCATCAAGACGGTTTAAATCATAATACTGGCCGGTTCTTAGTAGTGAGTTTTTAGGATTGCTGATATCGAATCCCTTTAATCCATCATTAATCTCGTAGCTAATTTTTGAGACCCGATAGCGCGGTCCTCTTTTTACTTCATAATGAACGGTAGCTCTTTTTCTTTTTTCATTGTATTCGACTCTGCTAATTACATCCGCTTGAAAGTAGCCACGATTGAAGTAGAAGCTCTTCAAATTTACCCGAGAGTTCTTTTGACTATTTATATCGAAAATGATGGGTTTAGTTCCTAGCCTCGACCAGAAATTCTCCTCATCACCATTGCCCCAAGAATGCACGGCCAAGCCAGGACGCAATCCTTTGAAAATTAAATTATCATTGGGTTTTTGACGAATTACTCCTTCAGCAACGGCACTTGCTCTGCCACCATCCACAAGGTCCAATTTGTTTTCCCAGAGTAGATATTCACCATCAGGCACATATCGGCTATATTTACAAGCTCCGAGGCCGTAAACAAGGAGAAGGAAAAGGAAGAGGCGTTTCGCCATTAAAGGAATTTTTTGCAAAAATAAACTATGCCAAGCGCATCCGCACAAAAGTTAGTTCGAAAGCTGCACCAACGCAAGCACCGTTGGCAAGAACGTAAATTTATAGCAGAAGGTCCTAAGGTAGTACAAGATTTGCTTGCGGAAGGATTAGAGCCCTTGTTTCTTTGGTCTACTGAGGAGTTTCCTGGAGCCGAATTGGCCCCCGAGAAAGAACTTGCTAAACTCAGCGGTTATTCCACATTCAATCAAATACTAGCGGTGTTTGATTTCCCTGAAATCGAAGCAAAAACGGATTCACGTATTTTGGTTTTGGACCGGATCAATGACCCTGGGAATTTAGGTACCTTACTTCGAACGGCCGATTGGTTTGGATTTTCTAAGGTAATCTGCACAAAGGGTACGGCTGATATATACAATCCTAAAGCGGTGCAGAGCACTATGGGAAGCTTAGCGCGAGTGGATATTAGTTATAGCGATGAAGAGGCTATTTGGATGAAGTACCAAAACAGGCATCAGATTCTTAGAGCAGACATGGAGGGGTCTGATTTTCATGAATTTAGCAATTCTCCCAAAGACCTTGTTTTAGTTATGGGGAGCGAGAGTCACGGTCCTAGTGATTTTTGGAAGCAAAAGGCGCAGGCAGTGAGTATCCCAAAAAATGGGAATACTAAGATCGATAGTTTAAATGTTGCAGTTGCAGGAGGTATTTTAATGCAAGCTTTGAGTCCGGCGGCGCTTTAGATAGGCTTTAAATAGTAGGTTTAAAACCACTCCTCCAACTACCATAAACATCCCGAGTAATACCAAGTTGGAGTATCGGTGATCGAATAGGAAATAGTCGAATCCCAATGCGAAAATCACCCCCAAGTATTTCAGTCCCGTAATCTCATTCACTTCTACTAATTGTAAAGCCTTGGTCATATTTATTTGGGCAATTTGAGTAAGGATTCCCATTACCAAGAGCAAAAGCCACTCCCAACCTATAGGTTGTACCCAATTAAAGATAGAGATAACCGCCATAACCGGTGTGGCAATTAAAGGGAAGTAGAGCACCACCACCAATGGATGATCCGTATTCTTAACCTTACGGATAAAGTTATAGGCAAGTCCCGCGCAAATGGAAGAGCCCAATCCCATAAAGAATAGGAGTGGTGATATACTCGTGTCGAAGCCCTTAATAACCGCAATCCCCGCAAAGCTGACGGCGAAGAAGAGCCATTGCCACCATCGTACCTTTTCCTTTAATATAAAAATGCCAAATAAGGCAGTGAAAATAGGAGATAGGTATTGAATGGTGATTGCAGACCCGAGCGGCAATTCCTGTAAAGTGTAGAAGAACATTGATAAGGCGGCGACTCCAAAAACTCCTCGGGCAATGAGGTATTTCTTTTGTACGCCCCAGGGTGAAACTTTTCTTCTGGCTAAGAAATAGAAGCTTAAGATCAGCGAAATAATCGAACGAAAGAGAACCAATTCGGTAGCTGGAAGACGGTTCAGATATTTTACGGTTAGGTTCATTAGGGCAAAGCCTAAAACCGAAATGAGCATGTAAATAATCGCCTTCCGCATCTTTTTTATTCGCGGCAAAGGTCTTCTTTTTAATTCAGCTTTTGCGGAAGCGCAATCGACTTTGCTTATAGACTCGACTAGAATTTAAATCAGATAAACTAACTTAGTGCAAATCGAATTTTAACCATGCATACCAAAAAAATACTCCTTGTGGGCTTGCTTGCATTATTTGTGAGCCAGTGTGGAGCCCTAACGAATTCATCCACTTCGGCAGCAGCCGATGCCACGGTTTCTTATGCGAGAGACTTGGCTCCTTTAATGCAAAAGAATTGTGCTCCTTGTCATTTCCCTGATAAGGGTAAAGCCGATATGCTTAACGATTACGATAAGGTTCGTCGCCATATTAAGGGAATTTTATACCGGGTGCAATTAGATCCTTCCAAGGCTGATTACATGCCATTTAAGCAAAAGAAAGCGGGATGGACCGCAGATGAAATCGCACTTTTCCAGTTATGGCAAGCGGAAGGTTTTGCTCCTTAAAGCCATTTTTTACGTCGGAAATACCAAAGCATTAAAGCAGCCACCAAAATGATAATACTCCAGAAAATGTGATAACTGTAATGGAATTGCAATTCGGGGAGATAATGGAAATTGGTGCCATACACTCCGGCGAAAAAGGACAGAGGAATAAAGATAGCTGAGAACATCGTGAGAACCTTCATGATGTCATTCATGCGGGTACTTAAAGTAGAATGGTAAAGGTTTAGGTAATCACTCAGCAAGTTTCGATAGGTGTCTACAGACTCTAGAGCATGAATAACCAATCCTTCCAAATCCTTGAAATAAGGACGAGAGCTACGCTCAATTAAGACCTCCGGGCTTCGTATAATATTGGCAATTAGGTCCTTTACCGGTTTTACCACTTTCATTACAAAGTGGAGCTCTTTTTTATAATTATTGATTTGATTAACAATATCCTTATCCGGGTCTTCCAGCACCCTTAGTTCTAAATCATCAATTTTTTCACCCAAATGCTCAATAAGGTAGATGTAGCTATCCACTATTGAGTCAAGCAGGGCATAGGCCAAGTAATCCGGTCCACTGCGGCGAATACGACCTTTGCCTTCTAGCAATCTCTGGCGCACAGCATCAAAAACATCGCCTTCTTGTTCTTGAAAACTGATCAGGTAATCTTTTCCAAAAAGTAGACTTAATTGCTCGGATTGAACTTGTAATGTTTTTTCATTGAATTGGAGCATTTTTAAGGTGATGAAGAGATGATCATCGTATTCTTCAAATTTTGCTCTTTGTCCGGTGTTCATCACATCTTCCATGGCCAGAGGATGCAGAATAAAGCGCCTCTGAATTTCATCCATGAGCTTGGCATCGTGAATGCCAACCACATTTAACCAACGGTTTTGACCACCAGTTTCAATCGGGATGTCTTGGACTTTTTGGATTTCTTGTGCTGCATAATTAGCCTCATCGTAATAATGCAGGGTCATATTCACTTGATCAAGTTTTTTTTGACCAATGAAAACTAGAGAGCCAGGCGCTAGACCTTTATTCTCCGTTCTTTTCTTGAAAAAACGTGCCATGTAGGGAAGTTACTAAATGATTCCGAAGTAATAGCCTGGACGATAAAATCTTAGGCTTGTTTCAAAAATTGGGCAGCCGCGTCGGCGCAATTTTCGCCATCAATGCCTGCAGAAACAATCCCACCGGCAAATCCAGCTCCTTCTCCTGCTGGAAACAAATTTTCAATGACCGGATGCTGCAAAGACTCACGGTCTCTAGGTATGCGAACAGGGGATGAAGTCCGGCTTTCGATACCAATAATATTAGCATCATTGGTATAATAACCGGGCATTTTTTTCCCGAATTCTACGAAAGCCTGCTGTAGACGACGAGCCATAAAATTGGGAAGTATTTTGTGCATAGGCTTGGATACGAGGCCAGGGATATACGAACTCGGGTTTAGCTCGGGGCTGATTCGGCCTTTCACAAAATCGATTAAACGTTGGGCAGCAGCTTGCTGGGTTTGACCCCCGGCTTCCCATACCTTTTTTTCTACTTCTTTTTGAAACTCCAGCCCTGCTAAGGGTCCATGTGCTTGGTAGTTTTCTAAGTCCTCTAATTCAATAGCGACCACAATGCCACTATTGGCAAATTGATTATCGCGTTTGGAGGGACTCATACCATTAACCACTAATTCGTGTTGCTCGGTAGCTGCAGGAACGATAAAGCCTCCAGGGCACATACAGAAACTATAGACTCCGCGGTTTTCTACTTGCTGCACCAGTTTGTAGGCTGCAGCCGGTAAAATTTCATCGTAGTCATTTCCGTGGTATTGAATTTTATTGATCAGCTTTTGAGGATGCTCTACCCGGACCCCCATAGCAAAAGGTTTGGCTTCGAGCTTGACCCCTCTTTGGTGCAGCAGGTAGTAAATATCGCGGGCACTATGACCTGTTGCAAGAATTAGACTTTGAACCGAAATCCAAGTGCCATTGGAGGTGAGAATTTCTGTGATTCGGTTCTCTTCAATCTTTATATCGTCTAAACGTGTTTCGAATTGAATTTCACCCCCATAATTGAGAATTGTTTCTCGCATCGCCGCGACAATCTTTGGGAGCTTATTGGTGCCGATATGGGGATGCGCCTCAAATAAAATATCTTCTACCGCGCCATGGTAAAACAAGGAGTCTAAAATACGTTTTACGCTCCCTCGTTTCTTACTTCGCGTGTATAATTTCCCGTCGGAATAAGTACCTGCACCGCCTTCGCCAAAACAGTAATTGGAGTCGGGGTCAACTTTATTATCTCGGTTAACCGACTTAAGATCCCTGCGGCGACTTCGAACATCTTTGCCTCTTTCTAAAACGATGGGTTTGTAGCCTAATTCTATGCAACGCAAGGCTGCCCACATGCCAGCCGGACCAAAGCCTACAATATGAATCGCTTCCGCTTTCGAAACATCTTGAAAATGAAACTCGGTTAGGTCCCTTTTGGGTAGAGCCTCATTTACCGCACAAAGAACTTTAACATTGACCTTAATTCGCTTGGAACGTGCATCGATGTTTCGTCTTTCGATGCGATAGGATAATTGATCTTCTGCGTTAAGCTTTAGGGTTTTGCGTAGGAATGATTGAAAGGCCTCTTCCTCTAAGGCTACTTCGGGTTTCAGACTAAGCTCTAGGCTTTTCATCTTACTCGAATGTGAAGTTGATCAATAGGGCGCGGGTATAAATTCCTTGAATACCTTCTACTAAAAAGGTGCGGTCTTCCACCTTAAGGTTGGCCATGCCGAAGGAGTAAATCAATTGTGGGGAAAACTTGAAATACTCGAAGTAAATATCTATGCCAAAGCCCAGGTCATAGCTAAAGTCATCTTGCTGTAGTTTAAATACCCGGTCATCTTCAATTTTTTCGTCACTAGCTAAGTCCAAGGAATATTTAGGTCCTGCCATGACATATAGCCTGTAATTACCAATGCGTTCGGATTTAAACTTTAAGTAAAGAGGAAATTCCATTAAGGAGGATTCTATCTCTCGAAGTTCGCGTTCTCTTTCTTGGGTAAACTGATTGACAACATCGAACTCCAGTTTTCGCACCGTAGAGCCAAATCCTGGGCAAAATCGTAAATCCCAATGGTCTCCTAAACGTAGATTGCTGATTATTCGAATACTGTATCCAGGCGAAACATAACTTTTAAGATTGTAATAACCAGGAACAGTATTAGGTAAGTCCGCCACATAACGGCTTCGGAAATCAAAATAATTAGCGCCAATGGAAAAACCGAAGTGCAAGGGTTTACGGTCGTAGCGCGGATTGTTCTTTAATCGGCCCGAGAATTGCGCTTGCGCCGACGGCAAGGCAATTAGAAAAAAGAGGGAGGAAAAAATGATGTACTTGCGCATTATGCTTTAGGAACGTTTTAGTCCGAGCATTATTTTAAACCTTCATAAATAGTGGCAATGCCAAAGGTAACGGGAATTCGCCTACCTTTTTTATAACCGCAGTCACTCATGATATTCATAAAAGTTTCTCCATAAGGAAAGGCCTCCACCGATTCCGGTAAATAGGTATAAGCTCTGCTGTCTTTGCTGATTATTTTACCAACCGTGGGTAAAATATTTTTAAAGTAGAAATTATAGATCTGCTTAAAAGGAAACTTTTGCGGTTGCGAAAACTCCAATACCAAAAGGCGACCATTTGGCTTTAAAACTCTCTGCATTTCGCTTAACCCCTTTTTTAGATTTTCGAAATTACGCACCCCAAAGGCAACCGTGATTGCGTCAAAAGTATTGTCCTCAAAGGGGAGGTTTTCTGAATCGGCCTGCTCAAGCGTGATTAACTGACTCAAACCTTTTTTTGCAATCTTTTGTCGACCGACATCCAGCATACCCGCTGAAATATCGATACCAGTAATTTTATCTGGATGAGCCTTTTGAAGGGCAATAGCCAAATCAGCTGTTCCGGTGGCGACATCTAGGATTAACTTGGGCTCCCCTTCAGAGGCCATCTTCACTACCTTTTTACGCCAACCCTTGTCTATACTTAATGATAGTACGTGATTAAGAAGATCATAGCGCTCAGCGATATTATCAAACATATCCGCTACCTGCTCCTTCTTACTGCCATGTTCCTGATAAGGTTTTACTTCTTTCGCCATGCTGCTTATTAAGGCCGCAAAGGTAATGCGAATTGCAAGAGTATCAAGGGGCTAAAATGTCTTATCAATGCTATTTATCGGATTGATCCGCAAGGAATTCTTCGACCGCCGAAAAGTACCGTTGTTTTAGATGCGACCATTTATAAATCGGAAAGATTCGGCCATCCCTTTCTCGTTGAAAGGCGGGAATTTTTACATCCTTGAAGTAATACATCTGGTCGTTTAATAATGGCGCGTCTCTAAAACGGTGAATCGGTCTCGCTTCTCGAGCTTCCATAAACTGCAGCGGACTTGTTTTATAATCCAATTTGAGGTATTCCAGGAAGTCTTTTGGAATATCACCCTCTCTTCTGGGGCGCACAACAAAATAAGTGTAGGTGCCAGACGGATCGTAAATTTCAAAAAGGAATGATGGCCGCATAATTCTAAAACTATCAAGAGCCTCCCAGTTATTTTTGGTCACCATTAATTCCTTCAAATGGGATGAGTCCATTTTAGAATAGGCATTGAGATAATCATGGAAAAGCACCGTCACTTGCTTTTCTTGCCAATCGAAATTTTCTACAAGATGCCATTGTGCATTTAGCTTGAAACAGCTCACTAAAATGAGGAATGCACTAACTCTTTTTAGGTTTATCATATCTAAAGGGCACGGTTACACCCAACCAAGGTATTAAAGATCCTTCGAACTCCTCTGCACCAATAAGTCCAAAGTCTAAGCTCAATTTCCTAAAGTCATAACGTCCCCCAAAGGAAATAAGGAAGAAATTATCGAGAAAGTAATTCTCCGTGATGAGATAGAAGTGGTTATCTGCTTTTAGCATGCCGCTAAATGCAATAGTAGGACGATTTGCCCATTGCCCTTCGCTTCTTCCGTAACCCATTGAAAAGGTAGCATTGTTGTCAATATTTCCGATGCTTATACTCCCGTAAGTGATCCCAAAAGTGATGTTTTCGCCTAAAACGGTACCGTACAATCCTCCGGCCGCAATATTGACTCGATCTTTTATAAGAGGGTAGCTTATCTTAGGTGTAATCCATAAAGGACCAAGAACTTGGGGGTCGAACAGAAAGAGCGGTATGGTTCCTACTCCCAAAGTAAAATAATCGCTAAAGCCAACCGATACTTGATTAAATAGAATCCATGCGTTTTGATAATAAGCTTCCCCCTTCTTGAGATTAAAAGCATTTGGCGCAAAGAAATAACGGGTTTGTGCATACCGTCGAACTAAATCTACTGGCTCTAGATAGTGCAATGATGTTAAACTGTCTGTGCTAAATTCAATTTCAGTACCGTTGGCAAGTTTCAATCTTAGTAAGTCACTGCTTTGATACAAGATGATGCCTTGGTATTCCTTTCCAGATTGTAATTCCACCTCCACCAATTTTATTTTGGCTTTGAGACTATCGGACTGACCTATGCTGGAAATGGGAGCTCCAATAAATAGTAAGAGAACTAGAACCCACCGTAACATGACCAATTTTTATTGAAGTTACGAATAAATGGATTCTTAAGTGCTTAGAATCGAACTAATTAAGATTCTGAAATTAAATTGTTGAGATGGTCTCGCAGGTCTTGATGACTAATGCTTTCTAGGCAAGCGTAATCCCCACGCCAGCATTCTTTATTACCAAAAACGCTGCAAGGTCGGCAGGATAGTTTTTTATGCGGAATCATCACACTGTTTAGATCTGATTGACGATAAGCTTTAAAGCCCGCGTAAGGATGTGTCGCCCCCCAGATTGAAATGACCTTGGTGCCGGCCCATGCCGCCATATGCATATTACTGGAGTCCATGGTAATCATATAATCCAGCTCCTTGATTAAAGCAATTTCCTGATCTATATCGAGGCCCGCCCCGGCAACAACCGTAAAGTTAGCCCCACTTTTATCCCCCAAGCTATACAACATAGCCTCTTCTTCCATGCCCCCAAAGAGAAAGAGCTTTACCTTATTTACACCCATGCTTTGCATGAAATACTGCATTTGTTCGAGAGGCCATTGCTTACCTTTATGCCGGGCCGTAGGGGCAATCCCAATGTTGAGCGATGCCTTTTCCTCATTCCACCATTGCTCATTACTTTTTAGCAATCGATAGGGGGCTATGGGCGGTTGTTTGGGGTCGAAATTGATACTTAAGCCCGCATCTGTAAAAGCTTTAAGATACAGTTCATAAACAGGAGTTATGGGTCTAAATACCTTGTTCTTTTTACGGGTAAGCGCCTTACGTTCTTTTCGGTTTTTCTTAATCGAGTAAACCTTGGAACCAAAGATTCGCAAGAATTGGTTCACCACTTTCGACCGAATCACATCGTGGGCGTCAATAACCTTATCTGGACGATATCCCGAATGAATTTCATTGGCCAATCGGAATAAACCGTAGGTCCCTTTATGTCTCCCATTTAAATCAGCTGGTATAAAGTCGATGTCCAGCTTATTGAACAATGGTTTTAGGTAGGCTCTGGAAACCAAGGCTATTTCCCAATTTGGATTTTGTTCCTTGGCCGCCTGTAAAATAGGTAGCAGCATCATGACGTCTCCCAAGGCGGAGTATCGTTGTACTACTATCCGCATGTTACTTATTTTGATACAAGACCGGGTTTAATTCGGGGTCATTATACATTTTCATCTGTCGATAAACCTTGGCCATGCGTTTACCCGTAGCTAGGTCATCTAAAAGCTGGTTAACAGCAGTAGACAAATCCTCCTCTTGAACCTGCAGAACCGAATACTTATGTTGGTTTTTAGCTTTAAGATCATCTGCGATATCCTCTCGATCAGCCTCAATTTGCATGTGGTAAATCTTCAAGGCCAGAATGGATAAGCGATCAATAGCCCAAGCAGGACTCTCCGTATTTATACGCGCGTACGATTGTAATTTCACCCCTTCGTATAGCGCAAGAATGGCATCGTCAATCTGCTCAACCATATCGGTGCGCTCTTGATTGCTGGCATCAATTCTTCGCTTAATTTCTAGGGCTTTATCAGCTTTAATGTTTGGATCACGAATAATGTCTTCTAAATGCCATTGAACGGTGTCGATCCAGTTTTTGGCATACAGCATTTCTTGCATGCTATCTTTAGGAAAGGGGTTCTGGATTTCCTGATCTACATCATCCTTCTTGTGGTAGTCCTCAATGGCCAAGTTAAATATGGCCATCATTTCATCTGCTTTAAGCATGCTTTAATTTTTCTACGGCGTTTTTAATTCTTTGAATAGCCTTTTCTAAGTCGGGCAGGGAGGATGCGTAAGATAATCGTATGCAATTGGGGCTTCCAAAAGCACCGCCAGGTACTGTTGCGACCTTTGCTTCTTCTAAAAGGTAAAAACAAAGATCATCTGCATTATTAATTGCTCTTCCTTCTACAGATGTTCCAAATAAAGCGGATACGTCTGGGAAGAAATAAAAGGCGCCTTGGGGCTGATTGGTTTTAAAGCCAGGTACCTCTTTTAACCAGGCACCTACTTTTTCACGACGATCGCGGAAGGCATCAATCATATACGAAACGCTGCTGGGATTAGCCTCAATGGCTGCTTTAGCTGCGCGCTGGGTAATACCACTAGTAGCCGATGTAAACTGACCCTGCATTTTAACACAGGCATCTGCTACCCATTGGGGTGCGGCGATGTAACCACAACGCCAACCGGTCATTGCAAAACCTTTACTAAAACCATTTACGGTAATAACCTGTTCTTTGATGGACGAGAAAGACGCTAAACTTTGATGGCTGCCTTCGAAGTTTATCAATTCGTAAATCTCATCACTTATGGCCATTACTTCCTGATTTTCCTCTAGGTAGCTTGCGATTTCCGCTAAGTCATTTTTCTCAAAAACACTTCCGGATGGATTGCAAGGTGAGCTAAAAATCAAAAGTTTGGTTTTTGGACTGTGATACTCTTTTAGCTCTTCTAATGAAACTTTAAAATCATTGTCGATGCTGGTAGGAATTACCACCGGTATTCCTCCGGCTAGCTTCACCAGCTCGTAATAGGATACCCAAAAGGGTGCGGGCAATAATACTTCGTCACCTGGGTTAACAAGGCATAGGATCACATTAGCAATGGATTGCTTGGCGCCGGTAGAAACCACAATTTCACTAGCCTTATAATCCAAATTGTTATCGCGCTTGAGCTTTTTTGCGATGGACTCCCGTAGATCTAAATATCCTGGGATAGGAGGGTAGTGGCTGTAGCCTTCATCGATTGCTGATTTTGCTGCATCTCTGATGAAATCAGGGGTCTCAAAATCTGGTTCACCAAGAGAAAGGCTGATGACATCAATACCTTGTTCCTTAAGCTCACGGCTGCGGCGACTCATGGCTATGGTTGCCGACTCGGATAGAGCTTGAATACGATTGGATAGTTGTTTCATATTGAATTGATAGCGGAGCAAAGCTAATAATTTCAGTTACCGCCTCAGTATTTTTCCGATATTTGAGGCCCTGTAAATTTCACCCTGTATATGGAGGTATTCATAGAAATCTTAAAATACGCCCTTCCTTCTATATTCTTGTTGGTTTTAACCTACATGATGTTGTCCAATTTCATGGATAATGAAGAAAAGAGAAGAATCTATTTTCTTAAAAAAGAAACCCAGAAAAGTGCCTTGCCCGTGCGGATGTCAGCTTATGAGCGGGTGGCTTTATTTCTTGAACGTATTCATCCTGACCGGCTACTCATTAGAGTTCCTTCAAAGGGCTTAAAGGCTCGTCAGTATCGCAATCTCCTTACAGATTCAATACGTATTGAATTTGAGCATAATCTCTCGCAGCAAATCTATTTGAGCGACGAAGCTTGGTCTTTAGTCGTTAATGCGAAGTCAGCAACCGTGGGTATGATTAATAATTGGGCTCAAGAAGTTGACCCAGAGGCAGAAGCATTCGAGCTCAGCAAACATATCTTAAATAAGGTTATGGAGATGGATGGTTTCCCAACCAAAAAGGCATTGCGCTACTTGAAGGGGGAAATTAAGGCCAATTTTTAAGTCTACTAAATTGAATGGCCCCTAGAAGGTCGAGTTTAAAATAAAAAAAGGGGAACTGTGCAGTTCCCCTTTTTTAGGAATTTTACTATTTAGAATCTGTATCCAATGGTTACTCCAGACCTTGGGTCTACGGACATTAGTTCCGCCGCTGCAACAACAAATGTGTCCGGGTTGTCGATGGTATACTCTACGTTCTTAACAAAGAAATAACCAAAGCCGGTCCAAGCCCCGAAGGTTAAACCATTTTTAAATTGATACATGTATCCCACTGTCGCTCCTGCTGAAATGCCAAACCAACTTGCACCGTAGCGTACTTCATCGGTGTTAGGATTAGGGTTAAATGGGTCAAACGTTGGGAAACGAATGAGATCTTCAGGGCCGGTGGCCATACTTCGAACTTTAGCATATCCCCCGACGAACCAACCATCTAAGCCAGGTCTGCGACTTGGGTCAATGTAATAACGAACTTCAGGGGCCAGCATAAAACCGCTGAAATGATTTACTTCTACCCCATTCGAAGAAGTATAAGTAATGGGAAAACGCATGTAGCCAGCGGTGGCAACAAGGCTTAAGTTTTTCGTTAGGCCAAGCTCTCCATTAAGTGAGAATACACCATTGGCCATCGGGGCTACATTTAGGTGTAAACCAAAGGATCCACCTTTGCGGCGACGGCGACGTTCATCGTCATCCTCTCCTTCAGCGAAGGCATTAAAACTGCTTACTAAAATTGCTAGCAAAGCGATAAGGCTAGTTGTTTTTTTCATGATAGGTTTTTTGTTCTATTGCGAAGATAAAACTGCTTTTGATTTTAGCAATTCTTTGAGGCGAAATCTTAGTCGCGCTGCGCCTTTAGATGGCTTTTTGATTTTGACTTAAACGATAATCACAGCGAATTAAAAGGCTGAAAAGCAGAGGCGTATAATCGACTTTTTTGACAAAAAAAATGGGATTGCTAGGTTAAGATTTAAAAAGTTTGGCCACTAATTGATGGGCTGCAATACCGGGTTCTAGAGTTCTTTCGGCTACTTGAGCTCTTAATTCGGTAAAAAAAGATTGATAGCCTTTTTGGGTTTTGGCCTCTTCTAAAATGATTTCTCCGATGCTATCTTCAAACCACTGCAGGGCTTGCTCACTTCTGTTTTGAGACCAAAAACCTTTGATTTTTTGGTCATTCTCGAAGCTTTCAATTACTGTCCAAGCTTCATTCAAGCCCTTTTTCTGCAGGGCACTGCAAGATTGTACTTTCGGAATCCATTCATTTTCATTGGGTGGGAAAAGATGCAGTGCTCTTTTGTAATCACCCATGGCCATTTTCACTTTAGGGTCATTGGGATCATCAGCCTTATTTATAAGAATGAGGTCGGCCATTTCCATGATACCTCGTTTGATGCCTTGTAATTCATCTCCGGCCGTCGACAGCATAAGGAGCATAAAGAAATCGACCATATTTTTTACGGCGGTTTCACTCTGGCCCACGCCAACGGTTTCTATTAGAATCACATCATAACCAGCAGCCTCGCATAATAAAATCCCTTCACGTGTGCGTCTTGCAACGCCACCTAAAGAGCCTCCAGAAGGAGAGGGGCGAATGAAAGCATTTTCATTTTGGGTAAGTAGCTCCATTCGTGTTTTATCACCAAGAATGCTGCCCCCCGTTTTAGCACTGCTCGGGTCGATGGCAAGTACTGCTACTTTTTTACCTATTTGTATTAGATATTCACCGAAAGCTTCAATAAAAGTGCTTTTTCCAACTCCCGGAACGCCGGTAATGCCAATGCGTAGGGCATTGCCGCTATGGGGCATCACCGCTTGTAGAAGCTTTTCTGCTTCTACTCGATGTGCAGGCAGTTTACTTTCACAAAGCGTTAGGGCTTGACCTAATTTTCCTCGATCGCCAGCTAAAATCCCTTTTAAAAGATCTTCGGCTTTCGCCGTCTTTTTGCGCGCCGCGCCTCGAAAATTAGGGTTTATAGAATCCATTATTTAAATATATCCAAGCCAGGCATCATGCCTTTGGCCAGGGATTGCATTTCTTTTTCGTGAATCTGCTCCGCTTTATTTAAGGCCTTATTTAAGGTTATTACAAGTCGGTCTGCAACTTCTTCAGCATCTTGCATCAAGTCTTGTTCTATATGAATATCCTTGATTTCACGATTAGCATTTACCAATACCCAAAGCTGCGCATCCCCTTCTTTTATTTGAACTTGCTCTAGGCGCTTCTTCATTTCTTTAGACTGGGCCTGTGCTTCTTGAAGCTTGCCCATCATATCCTTCATATTTCCAAACATCGGCTATGCTTCTTCGTAGTTTAACATTAGCTCCAAAATTTTAGCGGCCGCTTCTGCAATTACAGTACCTGGACCAAACACGCCCACGACCCCAGCATCGAATAAGTACTGGTAATCATTGGGTGGAATTACGCCCCCGGCAATGACTAAAATATCTTCGCGACCTAGTTTCTTAAGCTCCTCAATTACTTGAGGAACCAAAGTTTTATGACCCGCTGCTAGTGACGAAACACCAAGTAAGTGTACATCGTTTTCGACCGCTTGTTTCGCTGCTTCCGCTGGGGTTTGGAATAGGGGTCCTATATCAACGTCAAAGCCTAAATCGGCAAAAGAAGTAGCGACCACTTTAGCCCCTCGATCATGACCATCCTGACCCATCTTGGCAATCATAACCCTTGGGCGACGTCCTTCCATTTCCTCAAATTTATTGGCCAGCTCTTGGGCCTTATGGAATTTAGAATCGGCTTTCATTTCATTTCGATATACCCCAGAAATAGAACGAATGGTAGCTGTGTAGCGCCCAAAGGCATTTTCCATTGCCAGGCTGATTTCTCCTAATGTAGCTCTTTCACGAGCGGCATCAACCGCTAAGGCAAGTAAATTACCTTCACCCTTACGAGCCGCTTCTTCAATTTTAAGCAGTGCTGCATCCACTTTAGCTTGATTTCGACTGGCTTTGATGCTATCTAAGCGCTCTATTTGCTTGCGGCGAACTTCGGCGTTATCCACCTCCAATAATTCAATGGGCTCGTCCTTCTCATTTCGGAAGGCATTTACACCTATAATGGACTCCTTTCCGGAGTCAATTCGAGCTTGCTTTTTAGCTGCGGCTTCCTCAATTCGCATTTTAGGAAGACCAGTTTCAATCGCCTTTGCCATACCTCCCAACTCTTCAACCTCTTCAATGAGTTTCCAAGCTTTGGTTGCAATTTGATCGGTTAAATATTCCACGTACCAGCTTCCGCCCCAGGGATCTGCGCTGCGGTTAATGCCCAATTCATTTTGCAAAATGAGCTGAGTATTCCGGGCAATACGAGCCGAGAAGTCGGTAGGCAGGGCTATTGCTTCGTCCAAAGAATTGGTATGTAAACTTTGGGTGCCTCCAAAAACAGCGGCCATAGCCTCGATGGTCGTGCGTGCCACATTATTAAATGGATCCTGCTCGGTTAAGCTATAGCCGGAAGTTTGACTGTGAGTTCGAAGGGCCATGGATTTGGAGTTTTCTGGCTCAAATTGCTTTACCAATTTTGCCCAAAGCATCCTGCCTGCCCGCATCTTAGCAATTTCCATAAAGTGGTTCATGCCAATACCCCAGAAGAAAGAGAGTCGAGGGGCAAAGTCATCAATTTTTAATCCCGCCTTCAATCCAGTACGAATATATTCCAAGCCATCCGCTAGGGTATAGGCTAATTCGATATCAGCCGTAGCGCCAGCTTCATGCATGTGATATCCGCTAATGGAAATACTATTAAAGCGGGGCATATTATGGCTAGTGTATTCAAAGATATCCGCGATGATTCGCATGGAGGGAAGTGGTGGGTAGATGTAAGTATTACGCACCATAAATTCCTTCAGGATATCATTTTGAATGGTCCCGCTTAATTGTTCTGGTTTTACCCCTTGTTCTTCTGCAGCAACAATGTAAAAGGCCATAACCGGAATTACAGCGCCATTCATGGTCATTGAAACCGACATTTGATCCAATGGAATTTGGTCGAAGAGTATTTTCATATCCTCAACGCTATCAATAGCAACTCCTGCTTTCCCAACATCTCCCACAACGCGCTCATGGTCGGAATCGTAACCGCGATGGGTCGCTAAGTCAAAGGCTACAGAAAGTCCTTTTTGCCCTGCGGCTAAGTTTCTACGGTAAAAGGCATTGGACTCTTCAGCTGTGCTAAATCCCGCGTATTGACGAATGGTCCAAGGTCGTATAGTGTACATACTGCTGTACGGGCCTCTGAGGTATGGTGGTAAACCGGCAACAAACTGAGTATGCTGTAATTTCTTAAAATCAGATTTGTTAAATAGACTAGGGATTTCCAGTCCTTCATGGGATTGCCATAGGTGGCGATCTTGGGTGGGAGCCTCATAGGCTTTCGCCTGATAGGTTGCGCTAAACTGATGACGGCTCATGATTCTACTTTTTCTAGGATTATGCTTTTCTCCAATTTCTCAGCCAAACGGTGAGGTCGGATTACTTCAAAGGTGGTATTGGATTTTTTTACGTCTTTCTTTAAAACGGCCTTTGCATCTTCACTAAACTCTTCCGATTCTTTCCGATAGATATTTACGCCTATCAATTTTAAGTCGCCAGCATCAAATTTGGTCTGTTCTGCATCAGCCATTGCTTTTATTTGATCCTGTAGCCATCCGCTTTCCATGGCTTTAACATAGCCGCCTTCTTTTTCTATTGCCTGAAAGAATAACCATCCTTTTTCGGCTAGTTCCTCCGTTAAACTTTCTACCCAGTAATTTCCGGCAGCCATATCGCGCACTTGGTCAAGTCGACTCTCGTGCTGTAAGATGCTCAATTGATTTAGAGCGAGCCGTCGTGGGAAAAAGCCTAGGTCTTCTAAAGGAGCACCAAAACCTTTTACGCAAACTTCAGTCGCGCCGCCAATAACGGCCGCCATGGCTTCAGTGGTAGTGCGAATGAGATTGTTGTACTTATCTAAAATGCTTTTATTTCGCAAGCCTGTTTCGGCATAGATGCGCACTTCCGTTTTGTTTAAACCCAATTCTTCTTGCCATTGTGACCAAAGACGGCGAAATGCTCGGAGTTTTGCGATTTCCATGAAGTAGTCTGAACCTATGGCAAAGTTGATCCAATAACTTCTGCTCTCCTTTAATTTTAAACGATGCTGGTATTCGTAGGCCATGCCAAGGGCTATCCCTAATTGCTGTGCCGGGCTCGCACCTGCATTAGCAAATAAATTCGCGTTAACCGCTAAAGGTCTAAAACCCTTAAATGAACCTTGGTAAAGGCTTGCTAGATCCTTAAAATCTTGCTCTTCTGAGCTAAACCATGCACCACTTCTAGCCAGGTTTTCCAAAGGGTCAAAATTGATACTGCCCTCCAGTTCTGCTTCTTCCAACTGGCGGTCAGCTATCAGACTTTTAAAGTTGTCCCGGTAATATTCGGTATGCCCTTCTATGACGAAATTGGTACAGATGTATTCCAATTGAATGTCATGCAATAAGACCTTCAAGTCAACTTTTCCCACTAAATAAAATAGTAGGGAAGTGGCTCCTCGATTTAAATATTGAAGGGCTTCCTCATTAGCTACTTTCGGGTCTTCGACTAAAATCTCAATTACATTATCCCACTTCGGGTGCTCCTTTAGGGGCTGCGATTTTAGAGGGCTACTTTCCGCGGTGTAAACCGGTTGTATTTTAATGCCATCCGGACTTTGCCTTACGATTTCTTCGTAAGCTTTACCGCGCAGATCTTTAAGGATCTTGGCCTTCCATTCCGCTTCGGAGATATTGGGGAACTCCTTAAAAAGACTGGGATCAGACATGGATTCTAATTTTGAGCAAAGGTCTAAATTCTTTGCAGTTTGTTTATGGGTTTTTGTCAGTTTACCACTTTAAAATTTCGAAATCGGTAGCTCTTAAATCATTATTTAATGTCTCGGCTTCAGCTTTTAGATTTTTCCATTTTTGAAGTTCAGCATCAATTGCTTTTTCCAACTCGGCTTTTACCCCATACATCGCTGCAGTTGGGGCTTGGAATCCAATACTGGCTAAAGATCCAACATGACCGTATTTATTATTTAATCGAATGGGAAAGTTTAAGGGGTCCTGCGGGCTACGGTTTTTAGTTTGGTAAAGTGCCTTTTCAATCGTTCCGCTTTCTTCCATAAGCTTATCAATTCTGGCGATTAGCGTGCTGTCACTGATACGATCTTTGGCATTCTTCAAATCACCATTTAAACTGCGTATTTCACGAATACAGGTATTGATGTTGTCCATCTCAATAATTACCTCTTCTAGGAATTGGTGTTGTGCTTCAAGTTCTTTCGTGTCCACGTCCAATCGAGGATCGAGGATTACTGGGAATTCCTGACGAACGGTGTCGCCATTTGCGATGAGTTGTGCCTCGTAGGTACCGGGAAGAATGTAGGGCCCTTGTCGAAGAACAGACCATAAAATCATTCCTTCTATTTCCTCAAATCCTTTTTTACGGAGATTCCAAACAAATCGATTGGCACCCTTTTTAGGCTCCCATTTTTCATTTCTAGCTTTAGCGCTTGATGAAAACTTACGAACTTCATTTCCAGATTGGTCTACGAATCGAATTTGATACTCTGCGTTCGAGTCTAATTCCGCTAAGTAGTAATTAAGAATAACTCCCGAAGGGTGGTTTTCTCCTTGAGATTTTGACTTACCACCATAACCGGCTTGCATTAAGTAAGTAGGCTTGGGTGCAAAAAGATGCATGTCTTCAGAGAACTCTGAATCTAATTCGTAAAGGGGACTCAAGTCATCCATAATCCAGAAGCCACGACCTTGGGTCGCAGCAATTAAGTGTCGGTCCTTTACTGCTAAATCGGTAATCGATACCAAGGGAAGGTTATTCTGAAATTTCTGCCATGACTTACCATTATTATTAGATAGGTATAAGCCGTATTCGGTACCTGCAACTAATAAGCCTTGGCGATTAGGATCTGTTCGTATTACCCTGGTGAAGTGCATACGGTCTATTCCCTTGTCAATGCGTTGCCAAGATTTTCCATAATCGGAGGTGTAATATAAGTATGGATTAAAATCGCCCCACTTATACCGGGTGCCGGCTACATAGAGCCCACCTTCATTAAAGGGATCGGCTTCGATACTATTGATTTGGGTGAATTCAAGTAATGATTTAGGAGTCACTTCTTTCCATGATTCGCCATTGTCGGTGCTGAGGTGAATACGACCATCATCACTACCGGTCCAGAGTATGCCCTTCTTCAACGGAGATTCCGCCGCTGCAAAAATGGTACAGTAATACTCTACCGCCGTGTTGTCTTTAGTGATTGGACCTCCTGAGGGTCCTTGTTTGGATTTGTCATCGGTGGTAAGGTCGCCACTAATCGTTTCCCAAGTCTTTCCTAAATCAGTGCTGCGGTGAACATGATTGGAAAATGCATAAAGCACATCTGGGTCATGTTTGGAGAAGAATATTGGGTAATTCCATTGGAACCGGTATTTCATGTCTTCCACCCCATGACCTAAAGGATTATTAGGCCAAACATGTGTTGCTTGACGCTGACCGGTTCTATGATTGAGTCGAGCCATAAATCCGCCATATTCTCCTCCAAAAACGATGTCTTCATCTTTCGGGTAAATGGCATGATGACCAGCTTCTCCTCCGGCAGTTACCTCCCAATCACGTTCGCCGATAAAGTAACCATCGCTGCGGTGATTAATGCGGATGGAGCTATTGTCCTGCTGAGCACCATAAATGCGGAAGGGGAAGTGGTTATCCGTTGTAACACGGTAAAATTGTGAGGTAGGTTGATTGTAATACGTAGTCCAGTTTTCTCCAGCATCAAAACTAACTTGAGCCCCACCATCGTCGCCAATAATCATACGATTTGGTTCCATTGGATCAATCCATAAATCATGGTGATCACCGTGGGGTGCATTGTATTTTCCAAAGGTTTTGCCGCCATCTTTAGAATGGTGATAACGTACATTCATAATATACAATTGATCAACATCCGTTGGATGGGCGTAAATCCGTGTGTAGTACCAAGCCCTTTGGCGAATGGAACGCTGGTTGTTTATTTTCTTCCAGCTTTTACCCCCGTTTTCACTGCGGTATAAGCCGCCGTCTGGTTCATTTTCAACCAGGGCCCAAACCCTTTGATTATTTACCGGAGAAACAGCCACACCAATAATGCCCTTTAGGCCAGCTGGAAAACCTTTATTATCACTGAGTTCTTCCCAAGTCTCTCCTTCGTCTGTACTCTTCCATAGCTTGGAGCCTTTGCCACCGCTGGATAAGGAATAAGGTGTGCGGCGAATCGTCCAAGTGGAAGCATATAGAGTGCGGTAGTTTTGAGGATCAATTAGTAAATCAACCGCACCACTGCCAGCATCGGAGAACAGTACTTTATTCCAGTTTTTACCGCCATCGATGCTCTTGTAAACACCTCGTTCTTGGGTGTCTTTATAGAGATTACCCATGGCTGCGACATAAACGATGTCTGGATTACTTGGATGTACCCGAATACGACTGATATGTCGAGTATCTTCTAAACCTATAAAAAACCATGATTTACCGGCATCGACGGATTTCCAGAGTCCGAAGCCAGAGCTAACATTCCCACGAACGGTTTCTTCACCTTGACCCACATAAATCACATTAGGGTCACTCGGTGCAACTGCAATGGCCCCAATACTTCCCCCAAAGTAGCCATCCGATATGTTTTCCCAGCTATTTCCCGCGTCTGAACTACGCCAGACGCCACCGCCAGCACTTCCAAAGTAGAAAAGGTTGGCTTGGCCCGCAACACCTGTTACGGCACAAGAGCGCCCTCCCCGGAAGGGACCAATGTTTCGCCACTCCATACTTCCCAAATAGGAGGTATCTATTTGAGCAAAGGTGGGTTGGAAAAGACTAACTAAGATTAGGCTAAGGAAGGAATAGTAATATTTGGTAAGCTTCATTGGAAATGAAAATGTTTCCGCCTAAAGTACGAAGCTTCGAATAGATTTAAAATTAATCTTCTTCGCTAAGATCGATTAAGAAGATTTCTTCTTTGGGACCAACTAGATAGTATTGCTCGCGTGCAAATTTTTCTAAGGCCTCAGGACTAGAGTTTAATTGTTCCAATTGGGCCTCATCTTTTTGGATTTCGGTACGATAGTACTCAATACTATTCTCTAGTTTATCAATTTCTTGATTCAATTCATGGTGAATGAGCCATGAGTTTACATCCAAGAATCCCATCCAAACTCCAAAAAGGACGAGGGCTAAAATGTAGCGATTCGAGAGAATCTGAAACCACATATTTTGGCGGATGCTATCCCACAATTTGCGCATATTCAAATATAGAGGCCTGCTCTTTATATTTCACATCAGCCGAAAGGCCCTTACTAACAAAAGAAGGTTAAGAATTGAATTGCAGTTCACTAAGACTGTAATAGAGCCCCTCTTTATTCTGAATTAATTCTTCATGGCTGCCAAGCTCTACCTTTTGACCTTTGTCTAGAACCAAGATTCGATCTGCCTGTCGTACAGTAGCAAGTCGGTGGGCAATAACAATTGAAGTTCTGCCTTTCATGAGGTTTTCCAAAGCTTCCTGAACGAGTCGTTCGGACTCTGAGTCTAGGGCAGAAGTAGCCTCGTCAAGAATTAAAATCTTAGGGTCCTTAAGTAAAGCACGTGCAATTGCGATACGCTGACGTTGTCCTCCTGAGAGTTGAACCCCACGTTCTCCAACAATAGTGTCTAGGCCTTCTTTAAATCCCTGAATAAAATCCAAAGCATTTGCCTTTTCGGCAGCTTCTAAAATTTCAACTTCACTAGCTTCAGGATTTCCATAGGCAATGTTCTCACGGATCGAGCCACCAAATAAGAAGACATCTTGTGGAACAACAGCCATTTGAGAACGGAGGCTAGATAATTGATATTCGCTCGAATCTTTGCCATCAAAAATTAAACTTCCACTTTCAGCCCGGTAAAACTGTAGGATTAAAGAAACAAGCGTTGATTTCCCAGCTCCGCTTGGGCCTACAATGGCTAGTTGCTCCCCAGCGGCGACCTCAAAACTCAAATCCTTTAAAACTTGTTCGTCAGGGCGATTTGGGTACCTGAAATTGAGATTCTTTACTTCTAAGCTGCCTTTAAAATCTTCTAGAGCTTCACGATCTTCCGGTTTGTGAATTTCTTCAGTAGGTTCATCGAAGATATCCATAAGGTCTTCGGTAGCGCCAATAGCTTTTTGAAGATTGGCGTAAACATTAGCTAGTCCACCAATGGAACCGCCGATGAAAGCGGAGTAAATAACAAAGCTAAAGAGCTCACCCGTGGCTAATTCTCCTGCGGCAATTAGGTTAACACCCCTCCAAATTACAGCTACAATGGCTCCAAACATACCTAAGATAATAAAGGAACTAAAGGCTCCGCGGTAAACGCCTCCTTTCATTCCAATTTTAGCTACCTCATTGGTTTTGAGTTTATAGCGTGCTATTTCGAAGAACTCATTGGCAAAGGCCTTCACGTTAAATACACCCTGTAAAGTTTCTTCTACGATGGTGTTTGAGCTTGCAACTTCCGATTGCATATCCTTCGCATAGCTCCGAATGAAACGACCAAAAAACACCGCAATTAGCATTACTACAGGCACAATGGCCAGCATAAAAAGGGTAAGCTTGGTAGAGGTGAATAATAAAATGGAAATACCACCAAAAATGATGATCATTTGACGAATGAATTCCGCAAGGGTAGTGGTAAAGGTTTCTTGTAAAAGTGATATGTCGGAGGAGATTCGACTATTTAATTCACCTACTCTTTTGCTATTAAAGAAATTAATAGGAAGCTTGATGAGGTGCTCATAAGTAGCTTGTCGCAAGGAAGCCAAAGTCTTTTGGGTAACATTGACAAATAGAACTACCCGGAAGAAGGAAACGATGGACTGCGCTACTAAGATGACTATCAATAAAAGGGAGATTTCTTCGATTCGCTCAAAAATCTGATCGGAGTTTGAAGCGTCTACTAAATCGCCCAAGAACTTAGGGAAAGCCAAATTGGCGGCTGAACTTAAAACTAGAAACAAGAGTCCAATTAAGAACTCACCGCGGTAAGGCTTAACGTATTTGTAAAGGCGCATGGACTTTCTGAGCGCTGACTTGCTCAATTTGCGCTTGTCCTTTTTCGAATCAGCCATAGTCATTTATGAGGCCGGCAAAGGTAATATTAATGCCTAAAGATTACTTCTTTGTAAGGATTTCTCCCTTTTTGATTTTGGACCAGTAATCTTTCATTTCAGCGCGCACTTCACCACTAAGCAGTAATAAACCGATAATGTTTGGGAAGGCCATGGCTAAAATCATCATATCTGAAAAATCCAAAACGGCCCCTAAACTTACAGAGGAACCAATCACTACGAAGAACATGAATAGAACCTTGTAGGTGATTTCTGTAGTTTGGTTACGTCCGAAAAGGAAGGTCCAGGCACGCAAGCCGTAATAAGACCAACTAATCATTGTGGAGAAAGCAAATAAGAATATCGCAATCACAAGAACATAAGGGAACCAAGAAATTACACTTCCAAAGGCTTGGGAGGTTAACTGCGCGCCACCAATACCGCCATCATCGTAATAGCCAGTAAAGATTAAGACCAAAGCCGTAAGGGTACAAACTAATACGGTATCAATAAAGGGCTCTAATAAAGCTACAAAGCCCTCGCTTACCGCATGTTTTGTTTTTGCAGCCGAGTGCGCAATCGCGGCACTTCCAACACCAGCCTCATTTGAAAAAGCAGCGCGTCGCACCCCTTGGATCATTACCCCTATAAAACCACCGAGCATAGAGCTTGGATTAAAGGCGCCATCGATGATAAGGCTAAAGGCTTCTCCTAAGTTACCGATGTTACGGAATATTATAATTAAGGCCGCAATGATGTAAAGACCAGCCATGAATGGCACGATTTTCTCTGTAACCTTAGCAATACTTCGGATGCCGCCAAGGATTACCGCTCCAACTAGCAAGGCCATTAATACTCCAAAGGCAGTTCCATGACCTTCCATGAAGGAAAATTCTCCAGCTAAAATTTCAAAAGCTTGATTCGCCTGGAACATGTTACCACCACCAAAGCTTGCTCCAATAGCAAGAATCGCGAATATAACAGCCAGGGTTTTCCCTAATCCAGCCATGCCTTTATTTGCTAATCCTTTACGGAGATAGCGCATCGGCCCACCTTCTACAACCCCATCTTCACCAATGTCGCGGTATTTTACCCCAAGGGTACACTCGGTAAATTTGGAAGCCATACTTAACAAACCAACTACGATTAACCAGAAAGTAGCACCTGGGCCACCAATTGAAATAGCTACCGCTACACCCGCAATATTACCGAGACCTACCGTGGCACTAACAGCAGTTGCGAGTGCTTGGAAATGAGTTACTTCACCAGGTGCGTCATCTTCATCATAAGCACCACGAACTAATTTTATCGAATGTCTCCATCCCCAGAAATTCACAAATCCCATGCGGATGGTAAAGAAAATAGCACCAAAGATTAACCAAAGAACAATGAAGGGTATCGTATTCGTTCGAACATCTCCATTAGGGAATTTAGCTAAATCCCCTTCATCAGTAAGTACTCGATTATCGTAGAGCCCCATAGCGAAAAACGGATCCCAGAAAATCACTGTGCTAATGCCGTCAACAACAGGTTTCATGATACCATTTAAAGTCTCGGCGATTGATTCACTAGGGATTTCAAATTCTTGACTAACCGTATTTCCAGCTGCGTCAGTTACCACTACGCTATAATTTAGTCCTTCGACCAATTTGTTCGATGTTCTGGAGAGCGTGTCTGTATTTTGATTGGACCATTTGTAATGGTAAGGCTTTTCACCACCGGTCACAGAAATACTGGCGCGACCGTCATTTATTTCAGAGCTTGGGTTGCTAATTTCAAAATTGTCAACCTTCAATTTCCCTTGTGCAAAAAGGCCCATTGATAATAAGCTGAAAAACAGTGCTGTAAGCTTACGCATGTTTATTGTTTTTGGTGAAGCCACAATTATCGCAAAAAATTGCCACTTGGAAAAATTCCTACAGGCTTAGCTTTTATTAGTTATCAATAAAATGTTTTAAAACACCTATTGTTTGATTGCGGCTTTATTTTTCAGTTGTGAATGCGAACAGTCCTACTTTTCGTCGCGCGGGTTTTAGCCTTTTAATTATTGGCTTGCTTTTGCATCTTATCGATTTTTATTGGTACCGATTGTTTAGCAGTCAGGCTTACTTTGATTCGAATGAATTAAGATTGCTCAGGGAGCAATGGCGGAAAGAAGATTCGTTGCAATTGGTCCTAACTTTCCCCAAAAATAGCATTGCAATTAACCAGGCTTCTCAAAAGGAAATAGAGAACAGCGGACTTGATGCTCTATTAGCACAAAGACTGGTCAAATATCGCAATAGCTTTGGGCCCCTACACTCAACCGAAGATTTAAAGCGGATCTATGGCATCGACACACTTTGGTTGGAGGCAATGGAAGAATATTTAGATTTCACTCTAGTTCCTGAGGATAATAAAATTGAAAAAAAGGCCCTTTTAAGCCTAGATACGTTTAATCCAAATAAGGTTTCTGAGGATGAGCTTGTGAAGATGGGCTTGCCTCAGTCGGTGGTGCGCGGGATAATTTCTTTTCGAGAGAAATACCGCCCATTTGAAAAACCATTTGACATTTATAAGGTATACACAATTGATAGTGCATTGGGCAGGGTTCTGCTACCCTTTATTGAAATGGATTCCATTTTTGAAGATTCGATCATAGCGAGCATAGATCTGAATCATGCGGATACTAATCTCTTAAAAAAGCTACCAAAATTTGGTTCTATAAGTAGCGCAGACTTTATTCAATATCGGGAGCGCCTGGGTGGCTTTTATGTTAAGGAACAATTGCTGGAGCTCTATTTTATCGATAGCCTATGGTTGGCTCGAAATGAAGGTCAGATTCAACTAAAGGGGCCCATTCGTAGTCTAAATATAAATTCGGCTTCCGTGGAGAACTTGTCCCAACATCCTTATATAAGTTATAGCCTAGCACGTAATATGGTTGAATTTAGAGAAAGGGTGGGTCTCTTTAATTCTGTTTCTGAGCTCGTGAACATTGAATTGGTCGACGATGTATTATTACGTAAACTTGCACCCTATTTGAGGATATCGGATAACGATTCCTCTGCAAGCCTCTCAAGAAAACAATAAGAAAACGCCGACAACTATGTCAAGTGGAATGTCCTTCGCAATGAGCGAAACTCAAAAGATGATTGCTGAATCCGTTCGTGATTTTGCGGAGCAGCATATTCGTCCAAATATTATGAAGTGGGATGAAAGTCAAGAGTTTCCGATTGATATTTTTAAGCAATTAGGAGAAATGGGTTTAATGGGCGTCTTGGTCCCTCAAGAGTATGGGGGGTCTGGTCTAAGCTATTTCGATTATGTTACTGCCATCAAGGAACTTTCTAAAGTAGACCCTTCTATTGGTCTGAGCATGGCAGCACACAACAGTTTATGTACCAACCATATTTTGATGTTTGGTAATGATGAGCAAAAGCAAAAGTATTTACCCAAATTAGCTACAGCTGAGCATATTGGTGCTTGGGGTTTAACGGAGGCAGGAACGGGCAGTGATGCTGGAGGCATGGATACTGTAGCCGTTCGAGATGGAGATGAATGGGTTATTAATGGTGCCAAGAATTGGATCACGCATGGCATAACCGGAGATGTGGCCGTTGTTATTGTGCGTACTGGTGAAAAGCGCGACTCGCATGGGATGACCGCCTTTGTGGTAGAACGAGGTACTCCAGGTTTTAGAGGAGGACGCAAAGAAAATAAGTTAGGCATGCGTGCCTCTGAAACGGCAGAGATGATTTTTGAAAACTGCCGTATTCCACATGCCAACATGCTAGGAAATGAAGGAGACGGTTTTATCCAAGCCATGAAAATTTTGGACGGGGGTCGAATTTCAATTGCGGCCCTTTCTTTAGGTTGTGGTTTCGGAGCTTTAGAAGCCGCTACTAAGTATTCTAAAGAGCGCGAGCAATTTGGAAAGCCTATATCTTCTTTCCAAGGCGTGAGTTTTAAGCTAGCGGATATGGCAACTCAAATGGAAGCAGCAGAGCTTTTAACCTTTAATGCTTGTGACTTAAAGGAGAAAGGAGAGAAGGTTACCATGGCTGGAGCAAAGGCTAAATTATACGCTTCAGAAATGGCAGTGAAAGCCTGTAACGAAGCCGTGCAAATATTTGGTGGATACGGCTTTACCAAAGATTTTCCAGTGGAGAAATTTTACCGTGATGTAAAGCTCTGTACAATTGGAGAAGGAACCTCTGAGATTCAAAAATTAGTTATCTCGAGAGAATTAATGAAATAATATTTGGGAGAAAGGAAATATAGCTATATTTGCAGCCCTAAAATTAAAGCAGAGAATGTTAGTAATTTCAGTTAAAGAAGGAGAATCTATCGACCGCGCCTTAAAGCGTTACAAGCGTAAATACGATCGCACTGGTGTGATGAAGCAAATACGTGGCCGTAAGCAATTCGTGAAGCCTTCTGTATCTCGTCGTAAGGAAATCATTAAGGCGGCATACATTCAGCAGAAGCGTCAAGAAGAGGAGTAGACTCCTTTTTCTTTTCATTATAATTTTTCAGCAAGGGTTTGTATATCTTTACAATCCCTTGCTTTTTTATGTCCTACCGCGACCAATTCTTAGACTACCTGCAACATCAGAAAGCTTTTTCCGAGCATACGCTGCAGGCCTATCGTAAAGATCTTGAATCCTTTGCTGAGTTTATCGAGGATGAATTCCAGGAAACGGATTTGTCAGCAGTGCATAAAGGAATGGTTCGCTCTTGGTTAATACATCTCGTTGATAGGGAGCTAGCACGAACGAGCATAAAGCGAAAGCTTAGTTCACTTCGCTCTTTTTACAAGTTTCTATTGCGTCGTTCTTTAATTAAAACGAACGTGGCTACTTTGGTAGATGTGCCAAAGCCTCCTAAGAAACTCCTTAGGGTAGTCCCCGAAGAGGATATGCTTCAATTGTTGGAGGCACCTTATGATGAAGAGGATTCATGGGCTTATGGGCAACGATTAATACTGGACTTGTTTTATCAAACAGGAATTCGACTTAGTGAGCTTATTAATTTCAAGCAAGAGGACTTTCGCCCTGAAGGGTCTTATATCAAAGTTTTTGGAAAGGGAAATAAGCAACGGGAAATTCCGATAGGAGGGGAGCTTAAAAATCATTTGATTGTCTATTTGAAGGTGCATCGCCCGTCTGCCGCAGCAATAGCAGATGAGCCGTACTTTTTCTTGAGCCCCAAGGGTAAAAAGCTTTACCCTAAGCTTGTTTACAATAGCGTAAATGCATATCTTAGTTATGTTAGTGGAATTGATAAAAGAAGTCCTCATGTTTTGAGGCATTCCTTTGCAAGTCACTTGTTAAACAGGGGGGCAGATCTAAATTCAGTAAAGGAATTGTTAGGTCACGCTTCGCTGGCTGCCACACAAGTTTACACGCATAATTCCATTGAACGCCTGAAATCATTGTATAACCAAGCTCACCCTCGAGCTGATAAATCTTAAGATCTATGAAAGCTACTTTTCAATCTGTGAATTTCACCGCGGATGTTAAATTAATCGATTTCATTCAACGCAAGTTAGACAAGCTAGAATTATTTAATGATAGCATTATTAGTGGAGAGGTTTTTCTAAAAGTTGATAACACATCTGACAAGGAAAACAAGATTACTGAAATCAAACTGCACATTCCGGGTCACGAACTGGTGGTAAAAAAGCAAAATAGATCCTTTGAAGCTGCTGCCGATATGGCGACTGAAGCCTTGCGCAGACAGCTAATCAAGCATAAAGATAAACCCCGAGCAGTAGTCTCCTAAATTTTTTTTTCTTGCCTATTGTGGCAATAATAAAACTTGTTACATTTGCAGTCCGTTTTTAGAGCGGACTGTTCTTTTTTAGAAAAGTTTTAAAAGCCTGTGTAGCTCAGTTGGCCAGAGCAGCTGATTTGTAATCAGCTGGTCGGGGGTTCGAATCCCTCCACAGGCTCTACTTTTTACCATCCTTAAATGGTAAAAGTTCTTTGTTTTTGAATTGGGGAGATACTCAAGCGGCCAACGAGGACAGACTGTAAATCTGTTGGTATACACCTTCGCAGGTTCGAATCCTGCTCTCCCCACTACGACTTGTGAAAACGAGTTTAGCCAGATTCGAAAAAGTGAAAGCTTTGGAGAATAACAAGCGGGAGTAGCTCAGCTGGCTAGAGCATCAGCCTTCCAAGCTGAGGGTCGCGGGTTCGAATCCCGTTTCCCGCTCAAGTTCTTGTTCTGCTAATCATCGCGAAGGTGGTCAGTAGAATTTTGGTGCTTAAAATAGGAACGTTGTTCCATTAGCCGATGTAGCTCAGGGGTAGAGCGTTTCCTTGGTAAGGAAGAGGTCAGGGGTTCAATTCCCCTCATTGGCTCTAAGTGAAAGACCACAGTGGTCTCGCTTTATTTATAGAAGTTTTAATATTTAAGACACAAACCATGGCAAAGGAAACTTTTGTTCGTAACAAACCGCACTTAAACATCGGTACAATCGGACACGTTGACCACGGTAAGACCACTTTGACTGCAGCCATTACTAGCGTATTGGCGAATGCTGGTTTTTCCGAAAAACGTGATTTTGATTCAATTGACAACGCTCCTGAAGAAAAAGAGCGTGGTATTACAATTAACTCTGCACACGTAGAGTACGAAACTGCAAACCGTCACTATGCTCACGTAGACTGTCCGGGTCACGCCGACTACGTAAAGAACATGGTAACTGGTGCTGCGCAAATGGATGGAGCTATCTTAGTAGTTGCTGCTACTGATGGCCCAATGCCACAAACTCGTGAGCACATCCTTCTTGGACGTCAGGTAGGTATTCCTAGAATCGTTGTATTCCTTAACAAAGTGGATATGGTAGACGATGAGGAATTACTTGAGCTAGTTGAAATGGAAGTACGTGAATTACTTTCTTTCTACGAGTATGACGGTGACGAAACTCCAGTAATCTCAGGTTCTGCACTAGGTGCATTAAATAATGAGCAAAAGTGGGTTGACACTGTAATGGCTCTTATGGACGCTTGTGACACTTGGATCGAAGAGCCAGAGCGTGACAACGAAAAGCCATTCTTGATGCCTATCGAGGACGTATTCTCTATCACAGGTCGTGGTACAGTTGCTACTGGTCGTATTGAGACTGGTGTGGCTAACACTGGTGATCCTGTAGATATCATCGGTTTCGGTGATGAGAAATTAACCTCTACCATTACTGGTGTTGAGATGTTCCGTAAGATCTTAGATCGCGGTGAAGCTGGTGATAACGTAGGTATCTTATTACGTGGTATTGAGAAATCAATGATCCGTCGTGGTATGGTTATCTGTAAGCCAGGTTCTATTACTCCTCACGTGAAGTTCAAAGCTGAGGTGTATATCCTTAAGAAAGAAGAAGGTGGTCGTCACACTCCTTTCCACAACAATTACCGTCCACAGTTCTACTTACGTACAACTGACGTAACCGGTGAAATTAAGTTACCAGAAGGTACCGAAATGGTAATGCCTGGTGATAACTTATCAATCAACGTTGAGCTTATTGCTCCTGTAGCCATCAACAAGGGTCTACGTTTCGCTATCCGTGAGGGTGGTCGTACCGTAGGTGCTGGTCAGGTTACTGAAATCGTTGAGTAATTTCACTACGAAATAGATTATTGAGTAAAAGGTGTCCCGATTTCATCGGGATACCTTTCTCACTAAATACGGGTGTAGCTCAGTTGGTAGAGCAGTGGTCTCCAAAACCAAAGGTCGTGAGTTCGAATCTTACCACCCGTGCAAAGTTTAAAAAGGAATGAGCAAAGTAAGAACTTACTTCCAGGAGTCGTACGAAGAGTTGGTAACTAAAACCAGCTGGCCTACTTGGGCGGAGCTTCAAAAAACTTCTGTCCTTGTTGCAGTTGCCTCTGTGATTATCTCATTGGTGATTTTCGGTATGGATAAGGTAATTAGTACTGTTTTAGAAACAATTTACAACGCATTCTAATAGGCCAACTATGAGCGAGAGCAATAAAAAATGGTACGTGGTTCGCGCTATCTCTGGCCAAGAGAATAAAGTAAAGACCTATATCGAAAGCGAAATTGAATACGCAGGTTTGCAAGATTCTTTAGGGCAGATATTAGTGCCTACAGAAAAGGTCTTTCAAATTAGGAACGGCAAGAAGATTAGTAAAGAGCGTAACTATTTCCCAGGCTATATTATGGTCGAGGCCGAATTGGCAGGAGAAATGGTTCATACTATAAAAGGTGTTCAAGGCGTCATTGGATTTTTAGGGGAAACCAAAGGTGGTGACCCGGTTCCATTGCGTCAAAGCGAAGTAAATCGCATGTTAGGAAAGGTTGATGAACTCTCGGAAAGAGAAGAGAAAATCAACATTCCATATATCGTTGGTGAAACTGTAAAAGTTATCGACGGTCCATTCAATGGTTTCAACGGAACTATTGAAAAGGTATTTGAAGAAAAGAGAAAGCTGGAAGTAATGGTTAAGATTTTTGGCCGTAAAACTCCACTAGAGCTTTCTTACATGCAGGTTGAGAAAGAGAGTTAAGAATATTGTGAGCTCAATATAGGGCGTAGCCCAGTGGGAAGCTTCCATCCCACCCATATTGTTTTTTAAAGATAAATTGAAAAATGGCAAAAGAAGTAAGTGCACTAATTAAACTCCAGGTTCGTGGAGGTGCTGCTAACCCTTCTCCACCTGTTGGTCCAGCCCTTGGTGCAAAGGGTGTGAACATCATGGAGTTCTGTAAGCAGTTTAATGCGCGTACCCAAGACAAGCAAGGGAAAGTATTGCCGGTAATTATTACCGTATATGGCGACAAGTCGTTTGACTTCGTCATCAAAACTCCTCCCGCCGCCGTACAATTAATGGAGGCAGCTAAGATCAAAAAAGGTTCACCACAATCTAACTTGCAGAAAGTTGGTAAGGTAACTTGGGATCAGGTACGTACTATCGCAGAAGATAAAATGGCAGATTTAAATGCCTTTACCATCGAGTCAGCTATGAAAATGGTAGCTGGTACAGCTCGTAGTATGGGTTTAACAGTAACTGGTCCTAAACCTTTCTAAAGCGATTATTGATGGCAACAGTAAGTAAAAATCGTAAAGCAGCATTAGAGAAATTTGATTCGAACAAGTCTTACAACTTGGACGAGGCTAGTGCTCTTTTAAAAGAAATCACCAGTACTAAGTTTGATTCAACGGTTGATTTAGCGGTACGTTTAGGGGTTGACCCACGTAAAGCTAATCAAATGGTTCGTGGTGTTGTTACCCTTCCTCATGGAACTGGTAAGGATGTGAAAGTTTTAGCTTTAGTAACTCCTGATAAGGAAGCTGAAGCAAAAGAAGCTGGAGCAGACTTCGTAGGTCTTGAGGAATATATCGACAAGATTAAAGGGGGTTGGACTGATGTAGACGTAATCGTAACCATGCCAAGTGTTATGGGTAAGATTGGTCCATTAGGTCGTATCCTTGGTCCACGTGGTTTAATGCCAAACCCTAAAACAGGTACCGTTACTATGGATGTAGCTAAAGCGGTTGCTGATGTGAAGGGCGGTAAGATCGACTTTAAAGTAGATCGTTATGGTATTGTACACGCTGGCGTAGGTAAAGTTTCCTTTACTGCCGATAAAATCAAGGAAAACGCTGAAGAGCTTTTGAAGACCTTGATTCGTATGAAGCCAACAGCAGCTAAAGGTACTTATGTGAAGAGCATTACCCTTAGCAGCACAATGAGTCCTGGAATTAGCATTGATGCTAAATCCGTTTCCTAATCATTAATAGTTGAGAAATGACTCGCGAAGAAAAAAATAATGAAATCGAGGTTCTCTTAGAGCAATTAGAGAACTCTTCAGTGGTATATATTACCGACATCGCAGGTTTGGATGCAGTTCAAACTTCCAACTTGCGACGTATGTGCTATAAGTCTGGTATTAGCTTAAAAGTAGTTAAGAACACTTTATTGCGTAAAGCAATGGAGCGCAGTTCTAAAGACTTTGACGGCTTGTATCCAACTTTGAAAGGTAACACTAGCATCATGATTGCAGAGGTGGCTAACGCTCCTGCGAAAATGATTAAGGACTTGCGCAAGAAAAAGCAAGAGAAACCTGTGCTAAAAGGTGCCTTTATCGAGGAGGCAATCTTCATCGGTGACGATCAACTTGAACCGCTCAGCAGCTTGAAGAGCAAAGAAGAGTTGGTGGCCGACGTTATTGCCCTACTGCAGTCTCCTGCCAAAAACGTTATCAGCGGCTTGAACGCTGGCAGCAGATTGGCTGGTCTATTGAAGGCCTTAGAGGAGCGTGCAGCTTAATGAGTACGCACTCAGCTTCCATATATTAAGTGTTGTAATTAATTTTTTTTAAAGATTCTAAAAATGGCAGACATTAAAGAATTAGGAGATCAGTTGGTAAATCTTACTGTAAAAGAAGTAAGCGAATTAGCTGACTACCTTAAAGAAGAATACGGTATCGAACCTGCTGCAGCCGCAGTTGCAGTAGCTGGTCCAGCCGCTGGTGGCGAAGCTGGTGGTGGTGAAGAACAAACCGAGTTCGATGTAATCTTGAAAGCAGCTGGTAGCTCTAAGTTAGCAGTTGTTAAACTAGTAAAAGAACTTACTGGTTTAGGTCTTAAAGAGGCTAAAGGTCTAGTTGACGAAGCTCCAAAACCTTTGAAAGAAGGTGTAGCTAAGGACGAGGCTGAAGCTCTTAAGGCTCAGCTTGAAGAAGCTGGTGCTGAGGTAGAAATCAAGTAAGCACCCCATAGCCTTCGTGGCTAACTTATTAAGGTTTAGGTCTTTGGGAAACTCCCAAAAGACCTAAACCCTTTTGCGTTTGTATAATTTTATTTCTCCGCATGTTGAATAACCCGACAGCTGCAAAAGACATGGAAAGAGTCAATTTTGCATCAATCAAAAATCAGTTCGATTATCCCGACTTTTTGGCGATTCAAATCCAGTCCTTTAAGGATTTTTTCCAACTGGAAACGAAAGCTTCTGATCGTGCTGATGAGGGTCTATACAAGACTTTCAGCGAAAACTTCCCGATTACTGATTCTCGTAATCAATTTGTATTAGAGTTCATCGATTATTTTATCGATCCTCCACGCTACTCAGAAGAAGAGTGTATTGAGAGAGGCCTCACTTTTAGTGTGCCGCTTAAAGCACGTCTTAAGCTCTACTGTACTGATCCCGAGCATGAAGACTTCGAGACTATTGTACAGGATGTGTACCTAGGTACTATTCCTTACATGACTCCTCGCGGTACCTTCGTTGTAAATGGAGCAGAGCGTGTTATTGTTTCTCAGTTGCACCGTTCACCTGGTGTATTCTTTGGGCAATCTTATCACGCCAATGGAACTAAGCTTTATTCAGCTCGTGTGATTCCATTCAAGGGTTCTTGGATTGAATTCGCTACTGACATTAACTCGGTGATGTATGCATACATCGACCGTAAAAAGAAATTGCCTTTAACTACCCTACTTCGTGCCATCGGTTACGAAAGGGATAAAGATATCTTGGAAATCTTCGACCTCGCTGAGGAAGTGAAGGTAACCAAAACGGGCCTTAAGAAAACGATTGGTCGTAAACTAGCGGCTCGTGTTCTTAAAACTTGGATTGAGGACTTCGTAGATGAGGATACAGGTGAAGTAGTATCTATCGAGCGTAACGAAGTAGTTCTTGACCGTGATACCATTCTTGAGAAGGATCATTTAGAAGAAATTCTAGATGCTGATGTGCAAACAATCTTATTGCACCGTGAGGAAATTGAAGCATCTGAGTATGCGATCATTCACAACACCCTTCAAAAAGATCCTACCAACTCCGAAAAAGAGGCGGTGGAACATATCTATCGTCAATTACGTAATGCTGAACCACCAGATGAGGAAACCGCACGCGGTATCATAGACAAGTTGTTCTTCTCAGAACAGCGCTACAGCCTTGGTGAAGTAGGTCGTTATCGTATTAATAAAAAGTTAGGGCTTGAAATCGAATCTGATGTTCAAGTACTAACCAAACAGGATATTTTAAGTATTGTTAAATACCTTATCGAGCTGATCAATTCTAAAGCGGAGATTGATGATATTGATCACTTGAGTAACCGTCGTGTTCGTACCGTAGGTGAGCAGATGTCTAACCAATTCGGGGTTGGCTTAGCACGTATGGCTCGTACCATAAAAGAGCGGATGAACGTTCGGGACAATGAGGTATTTACTCCTATTGATTTGATTAATGCGAAGACATTGTCTTCCGTAATCAACTCATTCTTCGGTACCAACCAGCTTTCGCAGTTCATGGACCAAACCAACCCATTGGCGGAGGTAACGCATAAGCGTCGTCTGTCTGCACTCGGGCCTGGTGGTTTATCAAGAGAGCGCGCTGGTTTCGAGGTTCGTGACGTACACTATACTCACTATGGTCGTTTATGTCCGATTGAAACACCTGAAGGGCCAAACATTGGTTTGATTTCTTCCATGTGTGTTTATTCGAAGGTGAATAAGATGGGATTCTTGGAAACTCCTTACCGTGAAGTTAAAGGCGGTAAGATTGATTTCTCTCAAGACCCAATTTACTTATCTGCTGAAGAAGAAGAGCAAAAAGTAATTGCTCAGGCCAATGCCCCTGTGAACGATGCTGGTGAATTCGAGAACGATCGTGTGAAAGTACGTGATGAAGCGGATTACCCACTTGTAGAGCCTGAGAAAATCGACTACATGGACGTTGCTCCTAATCAGATTGCATCGATTTCGGCATCTCTTATTCCGTTCTTGGAGCATGATGATGCGAACCGTGCATTGATGGGATCTAACATGATGCGTCAAGCAGTTCCATTATTACGTCCAGAAGCGCCAATCGTAGGTACAGGTCTAGAGAAGCGTGTTGCACGTGATAGCCGTGTACTGGTTAACGCTGAAGGCGATGGAGTTGTAGATTATGTAGACGCACAGAAAATTATCATCAAGTATGACCGTACTGAAGAAGAGCGTCTTGTAAGCTTCGAAGATGATTTCAAAACCTACAATCTGGTTAAGTTCCGTAAAACCAACCAGAGTACTTGTATCAACATTAAGCCTATCGTTGTAAAAGGTGAGCGGGTAAGTGCAGGTCAAGTGCTATGTGAAGGTTATGCTACAGAAAGCGGTGAGCTTGCTTTAGGTCGTAACATGATGGTGGCCTTTATGCCATGGAAAGGGTACAACTTTGAGGATGCGATCGTAATCTCTGAGCGCGTAGCGCGCGAAGATATCTTTACTTCATTGCATATCGATGAGTATACTCTAGATGTACGGGATACCAAACTAGGAGCTGAAGAACTTACAGCGGACATTCCAAACGTTAGTGAAGAAGCCACTAAAGACCTTGACGAAAACGGATTGATCCGTATTGGAGCAGAGGTTAAACCCGGTGATATTCTTATTGGAAAGATTACCCCAAAAGGTGAATCTGACCCAACGCCAGAAGAAAAACTTCTTCGCGCCATCTTTGGTGACAAAGCTGGTGATGTGAAAGATGCTTCACTAAAAGCATCTCCATCTCTTAGCGGTGTTGTAATTAGTAAGAAATTGTTCTCACTAGCACGCAAAGACAAGAAGACTCGTATCCAAGACAAAGAGGAAATCGAGAAATTGGACCAAGAGTTTAACATGCAAGTGGAGACTTTACGTCAAAACTTCTTGGAAAAACTTAGCATCCTAGTAGCTGGAAAAACCAGTCAGGGTGTAGAGAATGACCTAAACGAAGTAGTTATTCCAAAAGGAACCAAGTTTACTCAGAAGATTCTAAATGGTATCGATGATTACACACGTATCACCGGTGGCACTTGGACGACGGATAACGATAAAAATGACTTAATCGCAACCTTGTTGCACAATTACAAGATTAAGTACAATGATTATTTAGGTGCTTACAAGCGTCGCAAATTCACCATCAGTGTTGGTGATGAGTTACCTTCAGGTATCGTGAAAATGGCCAAAGTATACATCGCTAAAAAGCGTAAGCTTAAAGTAGGTGATAAGATGGCGGGTCGTCACGGTAACAAAGGTATTGTTGCACGTATCGTACGCGAAGAGGATATGCCTTTCTTGGAAGATGGATCTCCAGTAGATATCGTCTTGAACCCATTAGGTGTACCTTCTCGTATGAACATCGGTCAGATTTATGAAACCGTATTAGGTTGGGCAGGAAGAAAGCTGGGTAGAAAATTTGCTACTCCAATTTTTGACGGTGCAAGCTTAGACGAAATCAACAAATTTACCGATGAGGCTGGTGTTCCTCGCTTTGGTCATACCCATCTTTATGATGGCGGCACAGGTGAGCGTTTCCATCAAGCTGCAACTGTAGGTATCATTTACATGATTAAGCTAGGTCACATGATCGACGACAAAATGCATGCTCGTTCGATTGGACCTTACTCACTTATTACGCAGCAACCATTGGGTGGTAAAGCTCAATTCGGTGGTCAGCGTTTTGGTGAGATGGAGGTATGGGCATTGGAGGCCTTCGGTGCTTCTAATATCCTTCGCGAAATCCTAACCGTGAAGTCGGATGATGTTGTGGGTCGCGCTAAGACTTACGAATCCATCGTTCGCGGTGATGGAATGCCTGAGCCAGGTATTCCAGAATCATTCAACGTTTTGTTGCATGAATTGAACGGTTTGGGATTAAAAGTGACCCTAGATTAATTGATAATTTAATTCCTGGAAGATGTCATTGAGGAAAAACGATAAAAACGCCTACAACAGTAACTTTAAGAGTATTACCATTAGCTTGGCTTCGCCCGAGTATTTATTGGAGCGCTCTTATGGTGAGGTGTTAAAACCAGAGACAATTAACTATCGTACGCACAAACCAGAGCGCGACGGTCTTTTCTGCGAGCGAATTTTCGGTCCGGTTAAAGATTACGAATGTGCCTGTGGTAAGTACAAGCGTATCCGATATAAAGGTATCGTCTGCGACCGATGTGGTGTAGAGGTTACCGAAAAGAAAGTACGTCGTGAGCGTGTAGGTCATATCAATTTGGTAGTGCCTGTGGCTCATATTTGGTACTTCAAATCATTACCCAACAAGATTGGTTACCTTTTAGGATTACCAACTAAGAAGTTGGAAATGATTATTTACTACGAACGTTACGTGGTAATTCAAGCTGGTAATGCAACTAAGGACGATGGTACCCCCATGCAATACATGGAGTTCCTTACCGAGGAAGAGTATTTAGATGCTTTAGAGCGTTTGCCAGTTGAGAATCAATATTTAGAAGATAATGATCCTAATAAGTTCATCGCCAAAATGGGTGGTGAGGCTTTAATCGATCTTTTGTCTCGTCTTGATTTAGATTCACTTTCTTACCAATTACGTAATAAAGCAAACACCGAAACTTCACAGCAACGTAAACAAGAAGCTCTAAAGCGTCTTGTTGTAGTTGAGGCTTTCCGTGATGCGAATTCTCGCATTGAGAACCGTCCTGAGTGGATGGTCGTGAAGGTTGTACCTGTGATTCCACCAGAGCTTCGTCCTTTGGTGCCATTAGATGGTGGACGTTTTGCAACGTCTGACTTAAACGACCTATACCGTCGTGTGATTATCCGTAACAACCGCTTGAAGCGCTTGATGGAAATCAAAGCACCAGAAGTAATCTTGCGTAACGAGAAACGTATGTTACAAGAGTCGGTGGACTCCTTGTTTGATAATACGCGCAAAGCAAGTGCAGTTAAGACTGATAATAACCGTGCATTAAAATCGCTTTCAGATTCATTGAAAGGTAAGCAAGGTCGTTTCCGTCAAAACTTATTAGGTAAGCGTGTTGACTATTCTGCTCGTTCGGTGATCGTCGTAGGTCCAGAATTGAAATTGCATGAATGTGGTCTTCCAAAAGGCATGGCGGCCGAACTGTACAAGCCATTTATCGTTCGTAAGCTAATCGAACGTGGTATTGTTAAAACGGTTAAGTCGGCTAAGAAGATTATTGATAAGCGCGAACCCGTAGTTTGGGATATCCTCGAAAACGTAATGAAAGGACATCCTGTATTACTAAACCGTGCTCCAACGCTACACCGTTTAGGTATTCAGGCTTTCCAGCCTAAGATGATTGAAGGTAAAGCGATTCAGCTTCACCCTCTTGCTTGTACGGCTTTTAACGCGGATTTTGATGGTGACCAAATGGCGGTGCATTTACCTTTAGGTGCAGCGGCAATTCTAGAAGCGCAGTTGTTAATGCTAGCTTCTCACAACATCTTAAACCCAGCGAACGGTTCTCCTATTACTGTACCTTCTCAGGACATGGTATTGGGACTTTACTACATGACTAAGATGCGTGTTAGTGATAAGGACATAACCATGAAGGGTGAAGGTTTAACTTTCTACTCTGCAGAGGAAGCGGAAATCGCTTACAATGAAGGTAAAGTTGACCTTAACGCTAAGGTTAAGGTTCGTACTCGTGTTGAGGAAGATGGTGAATTGAAGCATAAAGTGATCGAGACTTCTTTCGGTCGTATTTTGTTCAATAAAGCCGTTCCAGAGAATGTAGGTTTCATTAACCAAGTGCTTACCAAAAAGGCCTTGCGTGAAATCATATCTGATATACTCAAGCAAACGGATGTTCCTACCACAGCGAACTTCTTAGATGATATCAAGAGCCTAGGATTTATGACCGCCTTCCGTGGAGGTCTTTCTTTCTCCCTAGGTGATATCATTATCCCACAAGAAAAAGACGAATTAATCAATGATGCCCAAGAGCAAATTGATACCATTATTTCGTCCTATAACATGGGTCTTATTACCAATAACGAACGTTACAATCAGGTAATTGACGTATGGACTAATACTAACGCTCGCTTAACCGAGCGTGCGATGCATTACATTTCTTCAGACCGTCAAGGCTTTAACCCAATCTACATGATGCTTGATTCGGGTGCTCGTGGTTCTAAAGAGCAGATTCGTCAGCTTTCTGGAATGCGTGGTCTTATGGCCAAGCCTCAGAAATCTGGATCTTCGGGTGGGGAGATTATTGAAAACCCAATTATCGCGAACTTTAAAGAAGGTCTTTCCATCCTTGAGTACTTTATCTCTACTCACGGTGCACGTAAAGGTCTAGCGGATACCGCCCTTAAAACAGCTGATGCGGGTTACTTAACTCGTCGTTTGGTAGACGTTGCTCAGGATGTAATCATTATGGAAGAGGATTGTGACACTCTTCGTGGACTTGAGGTTACGGCCTTAAAGAAAAATGAAGAAGTGGTTGAGCCACTTTATGATCGTATCCTAGGACGCGTATCCTTGCACGATGTAGTTGACCCGATTTCGAACGAAGTTTATGTGAAGTCCGGCGAACTAATCAACGAAAATGAGGCGACTGCGATTGAGCAATCGGCGATCCAAATGGTTGAAGTGCGCTCCGCCCTTACTTGTGAAAGTAAGCGAGGTATCTGTGGAAAGTGTTACGGGCGTAACCTAGCTACCGGTAAAATGGTACAAAAAGGTGAGGCTGTTGGTGTTATTGCTGCTCAGTCCATTGGTGAGCCAGGAACTCAGCTTACCCTACGTACCTTCCACGTGGGTGGTACCGCTGGTAACATTTCTGAGGAATCCAGTATCACTGCCAAATTCGACGGTAAAGTTATTTTAGATGAACTTCGTACTGTTGAAGGTGAGGACTCTGAAGGCAACAAAGTTGAAATCGTAATTGGCCGTACGGGCGAATTCCGGTTAATGGACAACAAAACGGGTATTAACTTAATGACCAGCAATATCCCTTATGGATCTTATATCTACAAGAAGGATGGCGATAAGGTGAAAAAAGGCGATGTTATTTGCCGATGGGACCCTTATAACGCGGTTATTATTTCCGAAATTTCGGGTACCATCAAGTTCTCGGACATTGAGCAAGGTTTAACTTACCGTGTTGAGATTGATGAGCAAACCGGTTTCATGGAAAAAGTTATTTCTGAAACGCGTAACAAGAAATTAGTTCCTACTATTTCTATCGTTGATAAGAAAGGCGAGGAGCTGAAGCACTATACACTGCCTGTTGGCTCTCACATTATTGTTGAGGATGGTGACAAGATCAAGTCAGGTAAAACACTGGTTAAGATTCCACGTAAATCGGCTAAGGCAGGTGATATTACGGGTGGTCTTCCAAGGGTAACCGAATTGTTCGAAGCACGTAACCCATCGAATCCCGCGGTAGTATCTGAGATTGATGGTGTTGTTTCCTACGGAAAAATCAAGCGCGGTAATCGTGAGATTATCGTAGAAAGCCGCACTGGACAAATCAAGAAGTACTTGATTAATTTAAGTAAGCAGATTCTTGTTCAAGAGAATGACTTCGTAAGGGCGGGGATGCCACTTTCTGAAGGCGCTATCACGCCAGCGGATATTCTTTCTATTCAGGGACCAAACCGCGTACAAGAGTATTTGGTAAATGAGATCCAGGAAGTATACCGTTTACAAGGTGTGAAGATTAACGATAAGCACTTTGAGACCATCGTACGTCAGATGATGCGTAAAGTTGAAATCCAAGATCCAGGTGATACTCTATTCTTAGAGCGTAGCTTAGTTCATAAGAATGATTTCATCGAGCAAAATGACTGGATTTTCGACAAGAAGGTTGTCGTAGAAGCAGGTGAGTCTGAAACCCTTCAAGCGGGTCAGATTATTAGCGCTCGTCGCTTACGTGATGAAAACTCTTTATTACGCCGTGCCGATAAGCCTCTTGTAGAGGCTCGTGATGCAAATCCCGCAACAGCTAAGCCAGTATTACAAGGAATTACTCGTGCTTCCCTGCAAACTAAGAGCTTTATCTCAGCAGCTTCCTTCCAGGAAACTACTAAGGTTCTTAATGAAGCAGCGGTTAACGGTAAGCGTGATTACCTTGAAGGTCTTAAAGAGAACGTTATCGTTGGACATAAGATTCCAGCTGGTACAGGTATGAAGGAATACGACCAAATTATCGTTGGCTCTAAAGAGGAATACGAAAAATTGAAGTCTATTCAAGACCTTAATGTAGGAGAGAAAGTATAAGATGAGCGAAGACCAGAAAAAAGCTTCTATGCAAGCGCAAATGCAAGAAGGTCAGCTTAATGTAGAATTAAGTGAAGAGGTTGCCGAAGGAGAGTACTCGAATTTGGCAATTATTAACCATTCTCCTAGCGAATTTGTATTGGACTTTATTCGTGTAATGCCCGGTGTTCCAAAGGCGAAGGTTAAGTCGCGGATCGTACTTACTCCTCAGCATGCAAAGCGCTTGCTTAAGGCTTTGGGAGAAAACCTTGCGCGATATGAGTCGCAGCACGGCGAAGTCCGTGATGTTGAGTCAAATCAGGCTTTCCCATTGAACTTTGGTGGACCACAAGGTCAAGCTTAGACTTAAGGCTTATAAAAGATAAAGGCTCGTCATTTTGACGAGCCTTTTTTTTGAACTGAGGGATTAGCTCAGTTTTAGTTGAATAGGTACCACCATTTTTAAGCGGACTAATTCACCATTTTGAACGGCACCACTATCGAAAGTTGGAATAGTCTTTACTAATTCGAGTGCCTCCATTTCGGCTTGTTCTGAGGCTACCTCAAGATCTGCTTTGTAGCGAGCGTCTTTTTCTTGAGCAACTTCGCCATTTTTAGATTCATTGGCGTCACTGATCATGATCTGCGCAATCTCAACATCATCGATACTTCCATCGGTGTTAACTACAAAGGATACCATTATACGACCTTCCATCCCAATTTGCTGGGCAAGGTCAGGGTATTTAAAGTTACTAGCGATATGATTTGAGATATGCTGAAAGGCGCATTTTTGAATCACTTCTTTATTTGTGGCAGACTCGCAATTGGGAGCCACTGGTAAATGATCTAGTTTACTAATATCACTTACCGCTTCTACTTTCTTTAGGGCTTCGCTGCTTGAGCTTTCCGATTTGTTACAAGCGAATAAAATCATGCCGCTAAGCAATGGGATCACGGCTAGGTATAGGCCTTTCCTCCAAGTTGGACTTTGTTTTTTCTACATCATTGTAATTCTAGATTTAATTAAAGATGAATTAAAGAATGGGCTTGGACTTAAGGCCTTTTCCGGATAGGCTAGGTCTGCGCCCAAGGTGCTGCTAAGCAGCATATGCGCATAGTTTTCAATATTGTTTTCTTCCACTAATTGGGCATCGACTTCAAATTCATGGACTTGCCGTAATTCTTTAGAGAATAGATGAATGAAGGGGTCAAACCATAAAGCCGTACTAAGAATTTTGTAGTAAATCCTATCCCAACTATGCCCCATTTGCATATGTATGACTTCGTGCTCAATAAGGGTTTCGAGTTTAGGATCATTTCTAAGATTCTCTGGAATGAGAATGTAGTTTCCAAATGTAAAGGCGGATTTTATAAGAGGGCTGTAGGAGATATTTCGACCCTTGTGTCTTGATGATTCGGAACCTCGCAAAACTTTGAATAATAGCCACAGTCCGCTAATAAAGTAGAGAATCGAAAGCAAAATACCGGTCCAATAAACCGTGGTCCATATTGAAGGGATAGACTGTTCTCGGCCAATGGTTTCGAGTCGTTTCCCTTCAATAAACACTTCAGGGAGCTCAATTTCTAGTAAGGAACTAGAGCTAAAAGGCAGGCTAAATTCGGGGGCTATGAATGCAATTAGAATGCTCGCTGGGGGAATGAGCATAAGGGTCCATCGATTCACCCGGTGAAAACTCATCTGTGAATATAAACCGCGGTAAACTAAATAGAAGATACCACTGAAAAGCAGGTAATAGATAAGCTTAAGAATCATTTTGGCGCTTTTCTTCGATTATCTTGAGTATATCGTCGAGCTCCCTGCTGGTAAGATTTTCCTTTTCTACAAAAAAGCTCACCATTTTACTTAGACTACCCTCGAAATAAGATCTCATGAGGTTTTTCGCCGAAAATCCCTGGTATTTCTCTTTTTGTATAATTGGGAAATACACATAGCCCCGGCCTTTAGGCTCATGGTTTACAAAACCTTTTTGCTCTAGAATACGGACTATTGTGGATACGGTGTTATTTGCCGGCTTAGGTTCCGGAAACTCCGCAACAATATCCTTTACACTGGCTTTTTTAAGTCGCCAAAGATGCTGCATAATCTCTTCCTCGGCCTTGGTTAATTCTTTCATAAGCATATATTCTGATTCAAATATAACTAAGTTTATAGTTGAAACTAATCTTTTAGTTGAAAAAATGGGGGACAAAAAAAATCCCGGTACTACAAGAGTCCGGGATCTTTACTGTTTTTTAATACTTAATCATTACCCAATAAAGCAAATAGATAATAAGCTAGGGTAGTTAGGGCCGCTAAGGCTGATACTAAATAAGTATTAGCAGCAGCATTTAGGGCATCCTTAGCCATATCATGTTCTTGCGGAAGGGCAGTATTGGTGTTTTTTAACCAAGCCAATGCACGATTACTCGCATCGTATTCAACCGGTAAGGTCACCAAGGAGAATAAGGTAATCGCAGCTTGCATAACCACAACTGCTAGGAAAATTAATTCGTAAGGGAACATGGATAGCACGAAGCCTCCAAAAAGCATCAACATAAAAATTATGTTCATGGCCTTACCGCTAAAGCTTACAATGGGAACCATTGCCGATCTAAATTCTAGCCAGCTATACGCCTTGGCATGTTGAACAGCATGACCCACCTCATGAGCAGCAACCGCAGCCGCCGCCACTGAGCGCTCATGGTAGACGTCTTCACTCAAATTAACCGTTTTATCTTTTGGATTATAGTGGTCCGTAAGTCTACCAGGAGTAGAAATAACTTTCACGTCGTAAATACCGTGGTCCGCGAGCATCTTTTCTGCAATTTCCCTTCCGCTTAAGCCATTTTGAAGGCCAACTTCGCTGTATTTTCGAAACTTCGATTTTAAGCGACTTTGCACAACAAAGCCTACAATCATAAAACCGATAAGGATAATTAATAACATCAGATTTATTTTTAATTCGAATTCAAATATATCAAATGGTATGCCTCCTTGTATAAAGTTTATAGCTTTGACATCAATTTAAAATTATGGCAGATAAACCGCTCATTTTAGTTTGTAACGACGATGGTATCAATGCACCTGGAATCCGCAATTTGATAAAGGTGATGAATGAATTAGGTGATGTCATTGTGGTTGCTCCTGATGGTCCACAAAGCGGGATGGGACACGCCATTACCATTGAAGGGATTTTACGCTGTGACCCCATTCAAATTGATGCTGGTCCGCAAAAAGAGTATAGCTGTAGTGGTACTCCGGTAGACTGCGTCAAGTTGGCAGTTAATGTAGTTTTAGATCGCAAACCCGATCTCGTGGTTAGTGGAATAAATCACGGATCCAATTCATCCATTAACGTTATTTATTCGGGAACCATGTCTGCAGCGATGGAAGGCTGTTTAGAAGGAATACCCTCGATAGGCTTTTCACTTTGCGACTACTCGTGGGACGCTAATTTTGAACCGGCTCTTTCCTACATAAAGAAAATAGCCCAAAAGGTACTAGATGAGGGACTTCCCCAGGATGTAGTATTAAACGTTAATATTCCGAAATATACGGGTGAAGTCTATAAAGGTGTTAAGGTAGCACGTCAATGCCGCGGTAATTGGGAAGAGGAATTTGACCAAAGGCAAGATCCACGTAAGCGGAATTACTATTGGCTAACCGGTAAATTCGTGAACTATGATTCGGGTAATGAAACGGATGAATGGGCCCTTGCCAATTATTATATATCAGTAGTGCCTGTTACTAGTGACCTAACCGCCCATAATGCTCGAAAGGGTTTAGAGTCGTGGGACCTCTAAACTAATGTCTTCAGAATTTCGTTAATTCTTCATGAACGCTAAGAAATCACTAGTCCTTGGGTTCTTATCCGGACTCTTTTTACCCCTTTTAGCTTTATGGCTTTTGTTTCAATTAAGACCTGAATTGATGGGGATTCAGAAATTTGATTACCAAATCGTGCGTAACCTTAATGCACAACTTTTGAGTTTGGGTTTGCTCTTAAACGGTGCGGCTTTCTTTCTGGCGATTCGTCTGAATAAGGAGGATTTTAGTCGCGGAGTTTTAATTGCCTCAGTTTTGGCGATGTTAGCCCTGTTTATCTACAGGTTCCTGTTGTAAAGTTTTTGAAAGACGATGGCGATTCGAGCTTTCAAGAAGTAATTTTATCGAAAATTCAAACTTTGAAGTACTATTTCATAGCGGGAGAGGCTAGTGGTGACTTACATGCATCGAACTTGATAAAAGCTCTCAAATCACAAGATCAAGACTCTGAAATTCGAGCTTGGGGTGGCGACTTTATGGAAAAGGCTGGAGCCGAAATAGTAAAACATTACAGGGAATTAGCCTTCATGGGCTTTGTGGAAGTACTACTAAATATCCGAACCATCCTAGGGAATTTAAAATGGTGTAAAAAGGATATTCTTGAGTTCAAGCCCGAAGTATTAGTTCTCATAGATTACCCAGGTTTCAATCTCAGAATCGCGGAATGGGCCCATCAACAGGGTATTAAGGTGCTCTATTACATTTCCCCTCAGATTTGGGCCTGGAAGCAAAATCGTGTTTTTAAGATAAAACGAGATGTAGGAAGAATGCTCACCATTCTGCCCTTCGAAAAAGATTTCTATTCAAATTTTGATATGGAAGTTGAATTTGTTGGCCATCCTCTCTTGGATGCCATTCAGGGTAGGAAAGATTTTACGGCGAATGAACGCAGGTTGGAGCTTGGAATTCCTGTAAATGATAAAAAGGTTTTAGCCCTATTGCCAGGCAGCCGCAAACAAGAGATAAAATCAATGTTGCCCTTGATGTTGGAAGCGGCCCGTGTTTACAATTTAGAATATGTGATTGCTGGTGCGCCATCGCAAGACTTGAGTTTCTACCAAGAGGTTGCCCGTGAAAAGGACTTTCCAATAGTGTTTGGAAAGACTTATGAATTATTGGAAATCGCAGATGCGGCACTGGTAACTTCGGGTACAGCGACCTTGGAGACGGCTTTGTTTAAAGTACCTGAAGTGGTTTGCTATAAAGGTTCTGCTATTAGTTACCAGATTGCAAAACGACTGGTTAAAATAAAGTACATCTCTTTGGTTAACTTGGTGATGGATCGAATGGTGGTAAAGGAACTAATTCAATCGGAGTTTAATTTAAAAAACTTGAAATCGGAGTTAGCTTTCATATTAAGTGATTCAGGTAGAACCCAGATATTAAAGGATTACCAGGTGTTAAATCAAAAATTAGGTGGGCCAGGAGCTTCGGAAAGATCCGCTAAAATTTTAGTAGACTATGCAAAAGCTTAGAATTGCAGTTGCCTTTATCCTAGGCTCTTTTTCAGTTTTAGCCAATGTAGAGCTAAAAGTCCGACTGTATTCAGATCAAGAGGTTCAGCGTTTAATGGTTACAACTGACAGCGTTAACTATATCATTGTGGCCTTGGATGATGATTTAAATATCGTGGATACCATACACGACATTTATGTCAAGGATCCTTCCCGAACATTTGTAATGAGCCGCCAATCTTCTTCCGTGAATTTGAAATGGGGGGATCAGGATTTAGGATCCTATCATGCCTTGCGATTTATAGGCTTGGATAGTTTACAGCAGTTTCGAATTCTTGCCAATAGAAAGGAACGTTCTTATTATGGGAATATAGTAGTTCGACCGGCAGACAAGGCTCTTTTTGTGATTAATGAAGTAGAGTTGGAGCTCTACGTGGCTGGGGTGGTGGAGTCTGAGGCTGGACATGTGCCACAGCTTGAGTTTTTTAAGGCTCAAGCGGTTTTAGCCCGGACATTTGCCTTGCGTAATTTGGAAAAGCACAGTAAAGATGGCTATAACTTAAAGGATGATGTGAGCTCACAGGTTTATCACTCCCGTGCTCATTATACCCATAAGGATTTAATTGAAAAAGCGGTAAATGCAACCCGAGATACCATACTGGTTGGATTGGATTGCAAACCCATTCTTGGAGTCTTTCATGCCAATAGCGGCGGCTTTACCGTAAATTCTGAAGATGTTTGGTTTCAGGCTATTGATCACCTGCGTTCTGTCGAAGACAGCTTTAGCGTCAATGTAGGGTCTTACCGTTGGGAAAAAGAGATGGAAGCCGATAATTTTTACGGTTATTTTGCCCGCATGTTTGGAGTTAAAAATGACATCCAACTTCAAAAGGCACTGCTAAACTTGAATAGAACGGAACGTGAGTCGCATTTTAAATTTAGAGACAAGTCCCTCAAACTCACAAAGGTTCGCTCTGCTTTACGCTTGAAATCTACTTATTTCCAAGTTGAGCCAGCGGGGGATAAGGTTCTTTTAAAGGGATACGGCTTCGGCCATGGAGTCGGAATGTCACAAGATGGTGCCATTCAAATGAGCGATAAAGGCTACAATTACAAGTCCATTTTAAAGCACTATTACCGCAATGCGGAAGTAGAATCAATTTCTTCTAGTTCAAAGTCGCTAACCTTTGACTCCTAGATTTCCTCAAGGTTAATTTATTGTAAAAAGCAGGGTGTTGGATTGGTTAACATTCTGTTTAACAATGATTTATTATATTGTAGTTTCTAGGCTCTGAAAACTTTAAATGCTTGTCATACGATTATTTGTTATATTTGAGGGCTCTTAAGGGGGAGGAGTAATTAGTAAACTGACCAAACTGGCCTATGATTAGGAAGTTTATTCTTCGCAACTCCGACCGTTTCTTATCAGGATGGTTGGTTCTTCTTTTCGACCTTTTGATCGTAACAGGAGCTTTTCACCTATCTGTTCTTTTAAGGTACAACTTTGAGTATACCGCGGTTCCGCCGGGACAAATGCTTGAGAAAACACCATTTGTTCTAGCCATTTACCTTATTGGTTTCCTAGCGAGTAAATCGCATGTTGGGGTTATACGTCATACTGGGGTCAGTGATGCCTACAATATTGGGAAAGGAGGTTTTCTAGCGTTGGCAATTGGTATTGCGATTAATTTAGTTTATTCCTATTCGGCCATTCAAGCCTTTAAATCCTATTTATTAGTTGCCAATTCCATCCTGCTGATTCATTTTTTACTAAGTCTAGTCGTGCTTATTGGGTCGCGTTTTATGGTCAAGCTATTATACGCTCGATTTAAAACAGGATTGGAAGACAAATCGACTCGTATTTTGATTTACGGTGCAGGTGCTTCTGGTATGATTACTAAGAATACCCTAGTGCATGATACAAGCCGTGAGTATCAAGTTGTTGCATTTATAGATGATAATGCCAATAAAGTTGGGAAGTCCATAGGGGGCATTTCGATTATTGATAATGAAAAAGCATTTTCGGAGAGTTTCTTGCTTAAAAATAAAATTGATCAAGTAATTATATCCATTCAGACAGCCCTGCCAGTAGCAAGAAGAAATAAGATCGTTGATCAGTGTTTGAAGAATAACCTGGAAGTAAAAGTAGTACCTCCAGTAGATAACTGGATTCAAGGTGAATTAAGTACGAAGCAGATTAAGCCAGTACGTATTGAAGATTTACTTGAAAGGGCACCTATTGAGCTAAATAATGCCAACGTACAGCGAGAAGTATTTGGCAAAGTTGTTTTGGTAACCGGAGCGGCCGGTTCAATAGGAAGCGAAATAGCCCGCCAAGTGCTTCATTACAGACCAAAAATGGTCATCCTTTTAGACCAGGCGGAATCAGCTGTTTATGAATTGGAAAATGACATTCGATCACGTTATCCAGAGTTCTGCGATTTTGCAACTTGCGAAATTGGTGACGTGCGTGATTACCGAAGAATGCGTAAAGTATTCACAACCTATCGTCCTAATATCGTCTTTCATGCGGCAGCTTATAAGCATGTGCCACTTATGGAGGATAACCCCTACGAGGCGGTAGGCGTTAATATATTTGGTACCAAAATCATCTCTGATCTAGCCGTTGAATTCGCAGCGGAAAAGTTCGTGATGATTAGTACCGATAAGGCGGTTAATCCTACCAATGTAATGGGTGCTACCAAGAGAACCGCCGAACTTTATACCCAAAGTCTTGGCGGGCACAATAAAGCCGGAACACAATTTATAACGACTAGGTTTGGTAATGTTTTAGGTTCCAACGGTTCCGTAATTCCATTATTCCGTAAGCAAATCCAGAAAGGGGGGCCTATTACTTTGACACACCGTGATATAACTCGTTACTTTATGACTATACCAGAAGCCAGTAATCTAGTTCTAGAGGCAGGTGCTATGGGTAAAGGTGGTGAGATTTTTGTGTTTGATATGGGCGAGTCTGTAAAAATTTACGACCTCGCCAAGAAAATGATTAAACTATCGGGTTTACAACTTGGTAAGGATATCGAGATAGTGGAAGTAGGCTTACGACCAGGTGAAAAACTTTACGAAGAGCTTTTAGCAACAAAGGAAAATACATTAAGCACGCATCATCCTAAGATTATGATTGCAGAAACCACTACTATGGAATATGCCGATATGTTGATGTCTATTGACCGACTTAGACATGCTCATGAGCAAGGGGATAATCTCGACTTGGTGGCTGCAGTGAAGTCTATAGTGCCTGAGTTTATTAGCAATAATTCAATCTTCGAGCGCCTCGACATAAAGAGTTCAGCTAAATAGTAGTTGCACGGCTGTTTCATATCTCCAAAACTTCTTTGGTAAGCATTGGTTCCTACCCATTGACATGATCAATCTGGAAGGCCTTTGAACCATCTTCGGGCATCATACTTAAGTGCAATGGTTCGACAAAATATTTACCAATCGGGTAGACTAGAAGTCGGATTTCAGCTATGTCCTGGCTTTAATAGAAGATGCTTAAATGGGAATAGAGCTTTTTTTGTAGGTTGTAGAATTGCACAGCAAGGAGAGGTGATATCAGCAGCTACAAGGGTTATGGCGGTGTCAGCAATTAAAACCTCTCAATTCAATAGGCAGCCATTTTAATAAATTTTCAAGCGATGCCTTGAAGTTAAAGTCAGGTTTTCCTTTCCTTCCTATTTTGTTGATAGGAGTCTTAGGAGGGAGACAGCCCTTGAAACAGCCTAGTGCTATGATTATCTTCGATTTTAGAACCGATATTTTCATTCGCTATTATGACCTTTAATCCTACTAAGAATCGATTCGCGATTCATTTTATTCTTCGCTTTGTCTCCGCATATTTCATAGGACTATGTTTATATAGCCTCTTTGCGCTGTACCATTCCTCAGATCACAGTTTAGATCCATTTACAACCACTGTGGTAAAGCACACCGGAGCATTACTCTCTCTATTTGATATGGAGATTTCATTTTCATGGAACGATTCAAGGCCCAATGAAACTAAGCCAAGTTATCACAGCATTTACGTTGATAATTGTTACGCGATTTCCATTGCAGGCGGTTGTAATGGGCTTAATCTACTGTTATTGTTTGCTGCATTCGTTTTTGCTTTTAAATCAAATCTAAAGCGACAAGCATTTTTTCTAGGCCTGGGTTTGCCTTTAATTCATCTTGCAAACTTGTTTCGACTAGGCGGCCTTTCTTACTTAAACACCCATGGACAACGAGAGCACTTCTACTTCTACCATAAGTATGCTTTTACATTGCTATTATATGCTTTGGTTATTGCCTTGTGGATTATGTATTTGAAGACTAGCTTTTATTCTAAGCAGCAAGGATCATGTTAAAGCGCTTTTTAAGAATAACTGCTATTGTTGGAGTCTTGAGTCTATTTTCTGCCTTTTATATTTTGAATAAAGACTGGGAGCTTTTAATCGTGGGTAAAACATTGGGAGCATTTAGTGATCTTAACCCAAATGATCCCAGCTTTTATTGGTACTGCGCGGTTAAACTCAGTAAGTATCTCGTATACGACTTTTGCGCTTGGGCTCTGCTTCTATTAATGCTACCGGATCTCAGAACCTTAAGACTTGGCGCACAGATAATGCTGATTAGACTTTTTGTATTAGTTCCAGTGTATTGGTATTCGAAATCAATATTTGAGGCTGAACTCACTTTCATAAGTAGCTTTCTCCATACCATTAGCTTCAATCCAATCCTTATTATGGGACTAATTCCAGCTCTCTGGGTTGAACATAAATCTTCAAAAGTTTAGCTAAAAGAAAAAAAAAGTGAACATTCTTGTTTTTCAGTAGTTCTTGTTTGTATACCTTTGTTCAATGTTTAAACATCAAAAAGAAAAAAAGGAAATGAATACTACAAAAAAATTCTTTGCTCTAGCCTTAGTTGGTATGGCGGTTGCTTGTAATAATGCAGCTCCCGAAGCTAATGTACAGGCTTCAGAAGCCCAGGAGGTAACTGAAACTGCTACTGCTTCTGCATCCGTGTATAATGTCGTAACCGAAGGTGATGAAATCGCCTGGGTTGGTTACAAAACCTTCAATATTGGTGATTCTCACAATGGAACTATCCAAGTAAGTGAGGGTAGCTTTACAATGGAAGAGGGCAATCTTGTAGGTGGTGAGTTTACTATCGATATGGGGAGCATTAAAAGTCTAGATTTAGCGGAAAATCAGGAATACGCGATGAAATTAGAAGGGCACTTAAAAAGTCCTGATTTCTTTGCTGTAGATTCTTTCCCAACCGCCAACTTTGTAATTACCGGTGCTGAAGCTGCAAGTGCAGAAGATACTACCGGTGCTACTCACTATGTAACAGGTAACTTAACTTTGAAAGGAATTTCAAAAAGCATTACCATTCCTGCAGAAGTTGCTGCAAACGATACCGAAATTAGCTTTAACACTCCAGAGTTTGTAATCGATCGTAGCCAATGGGACGTTCGTTTCCGTTCCACTTCATTCACCGAATTTGCTGATTTAGCAAAAGATAAGGTGATTGATAACAACATTAAGTTAAAGATTAGTGTAAAAGCTAGTAAAGCTTAATAAGAGCTTATAAATAATTCGAAAGCCGCTGTTGATCAGCGGCTTTTTTTATTTGCGTAAAATTCAAATGCGCGAGGAAAAGTTAGCTATCAAAGCATGGGCTGAGGATGATCGGCCTCGAGAAAAGTTAAGAGAGAAAGGAGCTGCCAGCTTATCAGATGCTGAATTGTTGGCAATCATACTGGGGTCTGGTCACGGCTCAGAATCGGCCCTCGATTTAGCCATGAAAATGCTCCGTCAATTTCATAGTAATCTCCAAGAATTTCAAAAAGCGGATTATCATCAATTAATCACTTTTAAAGGAGTGGGGCCTGCCAAGGCTGTTTTTATTTTAGCCGCCTTGGAGATAAGTAGGAGATTAAAATACAGTCGAGCTCTAGAGCGAAAGTTGATAAAATGCAGCACGGATGCTTTTTCCTATTTCGAACCTATGCTTGCTCATAAAACCCATGAGGAATTTTGGGTGTTGTATTTAAACAACCGTAATGCCGTAATTCATTCTGTATTATTAAGTAAAGGTGGGCTTACAGGCACGATAGTCGACAGTCGCGAAGTTTTTAGAAAGGCTTTGGAATTGAAATCTACAAATCTAATTTTAGCGCATAATCATCCCAGTGGGTCTAATGCACCAAGCCAAGCGGATAAGGAGTTGACCAAAAAGCTTGTTGATGCGGGTCGTTTGCTCGATATTAATGTTTTAGACCATTTAATTGTAAGCGAAAATGGCTACCTCAGTTTTAGCGATGAAGGAATGATTCATTAGCCTATTGCAAACACTATCTTTGTGTCATGTTACTGCTTTATGTATCCCATCTAAGTCCGCGTTTCCGTTATATCAGCAGATTGATATTCGGAGAATTATTAGGCTTACAAATTCGATACACAGAGGATAAAGAAGAATACCTCCATTCGACATTAGCCAAAATCAACTACTCTAGAGAAGCCTTGCAGAGCGGGATTTTCTTGCAGGCCTCATCGCTATTGTTTGAAACGGATATTTCGGAACAAGAGTTGAGTTTTGGTTCCTACAAAGGGGTGCCAACCTTTTTTTTAGTTGGAAAGCAATCGCAATTGCCATTTGACCCCTTAGCAGCATCCTTTTATTTGGTGAGTCGATACGAAGAGTATATGCCCTTTATTCCAGATGAGCATAACCGTTTTCCAGCAAGTGAAAGTTTAATGCACAAAATGGAGGCCTTACCAGTCCCATTAGTAAACGCTTATGCTGAAATTTTAGCAGAAATACTACTGAATCAAAATCCCAATTTGGAGTTTAAAAGACAGGAGTACCGCTTTTTCAACTCTGTTGATATCGACAATGCTTCTGCTTATTTGGGAAAAGGGATTTTTAGGATAATTGGAGGTTATGCCCAAGACTTTGTTTCCCTAAATGTTTCCAATGCTTGGGATCGTACTAAAACGCTGTTTGGTGGTTTAAAGGACCCCTACGACACCTTTGACTTCGTACAGGAACTTCAAAAGAAATATAAGTTTCAAACTATTTATTTTGCCCTCTTCGGTAGGATGGGGCAGTACGATCGCAGTTTAACGCGCTATAGTTCAAGACTACAGCGGTACTTGAAGGGGATTGCAGATTTCTGCGAAATGGGTATTCATCCCTCTTATCGAAGTAATGAAAGTTACGAATGGTTGGAAGAGGAGCTTAGTTCCCTGCAAAGGGCCTTAAAAAAGGACATTACCAAAAGCCGGCAGCATTTTTTGAAATTACGCTTCCCATTGACCTATCGAAATCTGCTACAGCTGGAAATCACGGATGATTATTCTATGGGTTATGCAGCCACGCATGGTTTTCGGGCAGGTATATGTACTCCATTTCGGTTTTATGATTTAGAGCAAGAGCTCGAAACTCCTTTGCGTATTCATCCTTTTCCCTTTATGGATGGTACTTTCATTTACTACTTGAAACAACAGCCGGAGCAGGCATGGGAGATCATTCAGTATTATATTGAGACCTATCGTAAATACGGAGGTGAGTTTATTCCTATTTGGCACAATCGCATCTACAGCGAGAAAGAGCCAGAGTGGAAGGGATGGAATGCATTATTTGAAAAAATGGTAGAAGCCGCGGTATGATTCGGTTTATAGCATCCCACTTTGTAGATCATTCTAAATACGATTTATGCGTTCAGCGTAATGAGTTGAAGCTTCCGTACGCGCACAGTTGGTATCTAAATTGCGTATGTGAACAATGGGATTGCTTGGTCCTTAATGACTATGATGCAGTGTGGCCTTTACCTTACCGCATCAAGTGGGGACTCAAATATTACTTTCGACCTTACGGGATTCAACAACTAGGCATTTTTTCTAAGAAACCTTTAAGTGATGAGCAAGTAGCTGCTTTCGTGGCTGAAATGACAGAAAGAATTCGTTATGCCGATCTTTATTTAAACGAAGGTCAAGCTTTAAGCCTTGGCTCGAAGAAAAACCTGAGCATAACTCCTAAGCCAAATTTGGTTTTAGCCCTCAATCGTTCCTACGAGCAAGTTTATTCCGGTTTTAATTCTAACCTAAAGCGAAAGCTCAAGAAATCCGCGAAGTCTAAATTAGAGCTTTTTGAAAACGATAGTGCCGAAAGGGTTCTTCAACTTTTTAAAGAAGAGAAAGGAAGTGCCTTAGCCTTGCACGAAGCATTTTATAAAAGCTTTAAAACCTTGCTTTTTCAGCTGATGCATAAATCCCTCGTCAGGGTTTATACGGTGTACGGAGGGCCCAATATTTTATTGGCAGGGGCCGTTTTTCTAGAGTACCAGGGCCGCAGCATTTTTTTATTATCTGCCAGCTCGGAAATGGGTAGAGAAGAAAATGCCTTAGCTTTTTTGATTAATGAATATCTAATTTACCACAGTGAGAAATTGGATTTCTTGGATTTTGAAGGCTCTGAAAGCCCCGGCCTCGCTCAGTTTTACAAATCATTTGGCTCAGTAGAGTCATCCTATGCTAGGCTCGTATACAATCGTTTGCCTTGGCCCATTTCTTTATTGAAAAGATGAAGTACCAGCATTTATTCTTTGATTTAGATCATACTCTTTGGGATTTTGAGACCAATTCCAAAGAAGCCCTAGTGGAGCTTTATGAAGCTTACAACTGGGAGTCTGTACTAGCAGTGCCCGTCGAAAATTTTCTAAGTAAATATTACGAGGTAAACGATAAGATGTGGGCTTTGTATCGCCTCGGTAAAATTAAAAAGGCTGAACTCCGTCATCGAAGGTTCACAGAAAGCTTTGGTCATTTTGCCGCCGTTGACGAGCAAAAGGTACTTCGTTTCGAAAAGGATTATATTGAATTAGCTCCCCGGAAAACCACCCTATTTCCAGGATGTATAGAGGCATTAGATCGATTAAAGAGTCATTTTCAAATGCACATTATCACCAATGGTTTTGCGGAAACACAGCATATTAAGCTAAGGGAGAGTGCCTTAATGCCCTATTTTGACCAAATTATTACTAGTGACGAAATAGGTGTAAACAAACCTGAAGCGGGCATTTTTGTGGAAGCAATGCGCCGAGCTGGTGCTGAAAGAAAGGGTTCGCTAATGATTGGAGATAATTTGATGGTCGATATTTTGGGTGCTCGGAAGGTAGGAATGGATCAAGTTTTTTTTAATCCCTACCACGAAAAGCACGACCAGAAGCTCACTTTTGAGATTCATCACTTGTTAGAGCTTCCCGACGTTTTAGGTCTTTCAAATAGCTAACATTCTTATAATGAAAGACTTCATAATAGTAGCTCCCATCTAAGTTGTTTTGACGGGCCGCCATACGGGCACTAAAGAAATCCCCTTTATTAAGGCCTACTAAGTCCTTTTCTCCTTTTACGGGCTTCAAACTGAAATAAAAACGGGCCAGTAAGGTGTCCCCGACTTCTAAGCGATAAGGATTCGGGTCGATTCTTTCAATACGAATTACCGCTCTATTATTTGTGCCTTGAAGCGGCGCTATAAGCCTTGCATTAAGAGGGAAGGTCTCGATCGGACTAACAATAGGCTCTTGGGCATAGGTCTCGACCGAAAGGAGAATAATACAAGTAAGGATCAAGTAGCGCATGAATGGATTTTTCACAAAAGTAAAATTCATCCATTGGTGGGCAAGTATCTATTAGTTATCGCTAAACTTCAATAAGCAATATCCATGCTCTAAATGAGCTCTCTCGCAAGGGATTATTAAATTTGCCGAACTCAAAAAAAGCGCCATGCAAGAAGTAGCACCTTATACACCCAAGAATAAAGTTCGAATAGTTACCGCAGCCTCTTTGTTTGATGGCCATGATGCCGCCATAAATATTATGAGACGCATCATTCAAGCAACTGGTTGTGAGGTAATTCACTTGGGACATGACCGTTCGGTAGAAGAAGTGGTTAATACGGCCATTCAAGAGGATGCTCAGGCAATAGCCATGACTTCCTATCAAGGGGGGCACATTGAGTACTTCAAGTACATGCATGATTTACTCATTGAGAAAGGAGCTCCGCATATCAAGATTTTTGGTGGTGGAGGTGGTGTAATTCTTCCTGAAGAGATTAAGGAATTGCACGACTATGGTATAGATCGCATTTACTCTCCTGATGACGGCCGAGAAATGGGTCTCCAAGGGATGATTAACGACATGGTGCAGCGCTGCGATTTTCCTACAGGATTAAACCTGAATGGAGAAGTAAATCACCTTAAGGAAAAGTCAAAGCCAGCCTTGGCCAAACTAATTTCAGCGGCGGAAAACAATCCCGAAGCTTCTGCTGAAGTACTCGAACAAATTGACGCGCAAGCGAAGCAATCAAAGACTCCGGTCTTAGGAATAACCGGTACAGGTGGTGCGGGTAAAAGTTCTTTAGTCGATGAATTAGTACGACGCTTTTTAATCGATCATGAAGACAAAACTTTAGCGATCGTTTCGGTAGATCCGTCGAAACGAAAAACAGGAGGCGCTTTATTGGGTGATCGCATCCGAATGAATGCAATAAGGAATGATCGTGTGTATATGCGGTCCTTGGCGACACGTCAAAGTAATTTAGCACTTAGTAAGCACGTACAGGAGGCTGTAAATATTTTAAAGGCCGCGGAATTCGATTTAATTATTCTAGAGACTTCAGGTATAGGTCAGAGTGATACAGAAATCATCGAGCATAGCGATGTTTCCATGTATGTGATGACGCCAGAGTATGGCGCGGCAACCCAATTGGAGAAAATCGACATGTTGGATTTCGCCGACATTATCGCCCTTAATAAATTTGATAAGCGCGGTGCCCTTGATGCTCTGCGTGACGTTAAAAAACAATTCCAACGAAATCATGGTCTA
>CBFHRN010000005.1:25921-61916 GCA_965658275.1 Croceimicrobium sp. | reverse complement strand
CAAGCGCTATCACGATTTGCTGAAGTAGAAGAACTCAAAGATGTAAGTTTTCAAACTTTAAAGAATACCATTAGTATTGAAAATGGAATTATTCAAATTCCAGAAATGGCCATTGCCTCTAATGTGATTAACATGGATTTAAGCGGCACCCATAGTTTCGAAAATGACATCAATTACCTTGTAAAACTTCGTCTTGCAGATGTCTTGTTTGCTAAAAATGATCGAAAGGTCAACAATAATGAATTTGAAGACCATTTAACTATCGCCAAGCGCGATGACGACCATCGAATTCCTATCTCAATTACTGGAACGGTAGACCAACCCGAAATCTCCATTAATGCAAGTGCCTTAGGAGATGCCTTGGAGAAAGATCTCAAACAACAAAAAGACGAGCTAAAGGATATTTTCAAAAAAGAGGAGCCTAAAAAAAAGCAAGGCACAGGCATGACTTTCGAATGGGACGACGGCAAGCCATAGTATTAATTCTTGCTTAACATGCGTGCATAGTAAATTCGTATCTTCGCGGCCCAATTGATTCGAATGCTGAGGATTAAAATTGTTGCACTCTTTTTTATCTCTTTTGGTCTGTTTGGCCAAACGGAGAACATCAAGTTAGTTTCCTATAACTTAATGTACTACAAAACTTCTAGCGCTCCTTGTACGCATAGTCGAACAAGCACTCAAAGAGACAACGATCTCAAGAACATTATTAGTTATTTAGCCCCTGATATTTTTGTAGCGCAAGAACTAGGTACGGCTGCGGTAAATCCTCTGGTGATGATGGCAGATATCCTAAATGTAAATGGAGTTACGCATTTTCAAAGGGCGGCGAGTAGCAACAACAGTTCTAGTTCATTGGTAAATATGCTTTTCTATAACAAAGATAAGCTGGTGCTGATGGGACAAGACAAAATTGAATTTGACCTCAATAATGTACCCTTAATTCGAGTAATTGATTTCTACCATCTTTATGTTAAAGATCAAGGTCTTGGTACACCAGGGGTCGACACCGTTTTCTTATCAATAGGCGTTGCGCACCTAAAAGCAGGCAATAGCAGTTCGGACGCCACTCAACGTGGTAGGGCGACTGCAGCAGTGATGGATTACATCGAGGACCTGAATCATGATAATGTGCTTTTCGCGGGAGACTTCAATGTCTACAATTCCAATGAATCCGCATTTCAAAATTTGGTTAACTACAGCCCCAATCCGAGTATCAGCTTAAATGATCCCATTAATCAATTAGGCTCGTGGAACAACAATAGTAATTTTTCTACCGTACATACTCAAAGCACACACTCTTCTTCAAACGGCTGTTTTAGTGGAGGAGGTATGGATGATCGTTTTGATTTCATTTTATGTTCAGATGCAATCATTAATAATAGCGCTCATCTAAATTACGTGAGTTACCGAACGGTGGGGCAAGATGGTGGCAGTTACAATAATAGTCTCTCTACCAACAACAATACGGACGTTCCCTCATCGATTGCATCGGCACTTTACAATTTTAGCGACCACCTTCCAGTAAGCATGGAATTGGAGGCTAACGTATCAGGTATCGGAATTAGCGAGAATGAAATAAAAAGAGGGGCGTGGTCATTTAGCAACCCTTCCATGAACGAATTAAACATTTATTTCAAGGACATCCTTCGCAAGGATAAATCAGCAATAGAAATAATGGACCTTCAAGGAAGAACGGTTTACCGCCAGAATTTAAATGGCGAAACCGAACTACACGTGTCTTGCAACGAATGGACAAAAGGGCTTTACCTCATCAGGTTGAGTCAGGCCCAATGGAGTGAAACCCGGAAAGTAGTAGTACAATGAGAAAGGTCTTAAGCCTTGCCCTATTAATAGGACTAGCTAGCACTGGTGCTTTTGCCCAAGCCAGCTTCCAGGAAAAAACGACCAACGCCAGTAATGTGCGTTTAAACGTAACCAACCTTGGTACTTTTGGAAACGCCTTTCGAGGCTACCGAGATGGGACTGGCAATCCCAGTGCCGAATATCCGGCCGGATCGGGTATTGAACACCTATTTGAAGGAGGTATTTGGATTGGCGGTAAAGAAAACGGAGGGCAGCTAGTTGTCTCTACTTCAGCTTATGATGCCCCACAGGGATATGCCCCCGGAAGAGGAGGATTTGAATTCCATGTAGACACAAGTATTACCGGAGCTAACCGGAATCTTCAAGAACGATCCTCTTTATTCGATAGTCGCTTCTTTGACCCCGACGCGGTTTCCCATCAAGACTTTGTGGCCTCTTTTAGTGATAAGAGTATTGTAGTACCCGGCACACAAATTCCAATTTCCGATCATACACGTCCAATGAACGTACGAGTAGAAATGGAAACCTACAACTGGAACTACAATTTCACGGACTTCATGGTTATTGTAAATCTTCGTTTTTACAACGAAGGCCAAAATACCTATGATGATGTGTACACCGCTCTTTGGAACAACACTGTAGTTCGAAACATAAATATCACACCGGCCGGAGCTGGTGGTTCTGCATTTTACAATCGAGGTGGCAATGGTTTTATGGACTCCTTGCATCTTGCCTACTGTTATGATGCTGCCGGCGATTTAGGATTTACCGAATCCTACGTGGGCCAAAAGTTTCTGGGCGCTACCGATAAAGAAGGTTTTCATCACCCAGATTTGGACTCGAACTATAACCCCATCAGCGGAAGCTGGGAGTTGGACGAATTTGACTTGAATTACAATGCGTGGGTCTTCAATGACTTCAGCGCTGATTTCGCTTTCCCGGTCTCGGAAAATGATCGTTACCAAAAATTGAGTCAAGGTTTAAATCAAAATCCCTGTTGGTCCAATCCGAATGACCCAAATTGTGGAGGTCGCGATTTTCAGGCTGAACTAAATCAAGCTGGAAACCGCTCCGATCTAATTTCGGCGGGACCCTTTAACAGCTTCGGACCCGGAGAAATGATTGAAGTTTCCTTCGCTTATGTTTTTGCAAAGAAAAATGAAGACGGAAATCCTAATCAAGATAACAACCTAGTCCAGCGTCAAAATCTGATTGCTAATGCAGGCTGGGCACAACAAGCTTATAATGGTGAAGACCGGAACTTCAATGGCCTACTAGATGCAGGTGAAGACAATGATGGAGATGGCGAAATCACCCGATTCATTCTTCCTTCACCTCCCAATATTCCACGAACTCGCATCGAGCCAGGTGATGGGCAAATCGAAGTTTTCTGGTCTGATAATGCAGAAGCAAGTATCGACCCTATCTCTAATCGACAAGACTTCGAAGGCTACCGTCTGTACCTTTCAAAAACGGGCTTTGATGTAAGGGGTGTTCCAGATTTAGCCCGTGACTTTACCATGATTGCCCAATATGATAAAGCCGGAAACAACCTTTTCAATGAAACGGGTTTCAATTCTGTGAAATTAGCGGAGCCTCTTTATTTCGAGGACGACACCACCGCGTATCACTACCGTTACATCATCGATAATGTGCCTAATGGATGGCAATTTGCAGTAGCGGTTACTGCTTTCGATGAAGGTAATCCGGAAAGCAACTTGGAATCGCTTGAGTCTAGTTTCTTGGCTAATAACTATAGAGCTTTTGCGGGCACAGGACCCAACGAAAATATGGATGCGAACGAACCTTTCGTCTATCCTAACCCCTATTATTATGGTGCTGCTTGGGAAGGGAAATCAAACTTTCAAGAAGAAAGCCGCAAAATAATATTTGCCAACCTACCCGCTCGTTGTGTTATTCGCATTTACACGGCTGGAGGGGATTTCATTGACGAGATTCGTCACGATGAAAATTACGACGGCAGCGACACCCGTTGGTTCCGGACCTTTGGTGCTGAAGATGCAGGTGAAAACCGATTTAGTGGAGGCGAACACGCTTGGGACCTCCTATCTGTAGAAAGTCAAATTATTAGTCGTGGTCTTTATATGTTCTCGGTCGAGGACCTCGACTCTGGTGAAAAAAAGACCGGAAAATTTGTGATAATTAAGTAAACTAAAAATGACAATGAGAAGAATCCTTACTCTTTGTATTGCGCTGATTAGCTCAGCAGTGATGTATGGCCAGAGCTATCCTTTGGTTACCATCAAACAAATTAACACGCCAATAGATTTGGCGGCTTGTAATGACACCTCTTCCTATTTAGGGGATACGGTTCGTTTTCGTGCTCACGTGGTAACTGACGGGGGGCTATCAGAAGTTGCCTCTGGTTCGGTACAAGGCGGCAACCGTCCTTTCATCTATATGATGGATACGGCTAACAATGGTGTTATTGACTCCTTAAGCGGCATCGAAGTAATGGGTGTTTACACCGATGGAAGTGGCAACCTACAGCCTATCCCAGGCTTTACAGCCCTTTTACAGGGGGATAAAGTAGAGGTTACTGGAGTGGTTGAACAATTTGATGGAAATACCCAGTTCACGACGATTGATGTAAACTCCGTATCTCTTCTTACTTCTGGAGACCTCTTACCATCAGCTTTTGTTCCTAAAGTCGTTCCAGCAAGCGACTTAAATGACAACCAGCGTGTAAACAATGTACAAACTGGTGAGTGGTGGCAAAATAGCTTTGTAGAGCTTCAAAACGTAACGGTTGTTCAAGTTATTCCATTTAGCGGGGGTAGCCGTGTGAGCTTTAACGTTGCAGATGCAAACGGTAACGTAGTAAACGTAAGTGACCGCTTCTTAGCACAGCGTACTGCTTCACATACTGTTGTAAACCCGAACTCCCCTTCAACCACAGGTACTGGATCTTTTGTGGCGCCTTCAGTTGGAACTTTCTACTCTAGCTTAAAAGGTATCGTTCGTCACTCGGCGAATGGCTGTACCGGTGGAACGGGTCGTGGTTATGAGATCAATCCCTTTGACACTTCTCACTATGCTGTAGGTGCAACCGCTCCAAGCATTACCAATGTATTGAGTTTCCCGGTAGTTCCTTCAAGCAGTGATTCTGTTCTTATCAGCGCTGATATTACTGATGCTGACGGCACCATAGACACCGTACAGTTGTTCTGGAGCGCTAATGCCAGCACGCCTAGCGGTTCGTTTACTTCTGTAAACATGAGCCTTTCTAGCGGTAATACATACGAATACTACATTCCAGCTCAAGCTGATGGATCATTAGTTCGCTACTATATCCGTGCGGTAGACAATGATGGTTCTGCAGTTCTTTTCCCATCTAGCCCATCTAGCCAACCCAATCCTTATGTGAACCACTACAGCGTTCGCGATAATGGTTTACGCATTTTCGACATTCAGTACAGTGCTAATGGAACTGGTGAAAGCGTATTTGAAGGTCAAACAGTTACAGTAAGAGGTTTTATTACTTCTGCCCGTCGCGATTGTGACCTGGAGTATGTATACCTACAAGACCCTAACGATACTATTTTCGCGGGTATCGCTTTAATTCCAAACCAAGATTTGGACAATGTTTACCGCGGTCAAGAAATTTCGGTTACCGGTCAGGTGCAAGAAACTTTCGGAGTTACCTATTTAAACGTAGACAACTACGTAGGTCTTAACAATACTCAAATGGTTTCTCCTGTTGCTGTGGATCCTTCGGATGCCAATTTAGATATGGAAATGTACGAGGGTATGTTGATTTCACTTGAAAACCCAGCGGGTGGTCAGGTATACATCAGCGATGAAAATGCTGGATTTGGTGAATACCGTATCGCTACGGACTCTACCTTCGGATCTAGCCAGTCTACTCGCGTTTTAGCAGGTCGTCAAGACGGAACTCGCGCTACCTCTAGCCTTTATGTTTCTTTAATCTCTGACTCTAGCTATGTAACCAACAACGGAACTTTGCAAGTTCCTGCAGTTATTACTCAAAAAGGTATGTCAATGGACGCCATGCAAGGAGTGTTGTGGTACAGCTTCGGTAACTACAAATTATTACCTCGTAATAACTTTGATATCGTTAACCTAAGCACAGCCCTGGATACTACTAATTGTAATGTTCCGACCAACGTAGGCATCAACGAAAACCTGGTAGGTGAATTAGCTATTTACCCTAACCCTGCAAAGTATGTTGTAAACGTTGTGAATACCAATGGTGAGGCAGTAGATGTTCGAATCTATGACCTTAATGGTAGCTTGGTACTAGAGAGTGAAAAATCACAATCTGTACACATCATCAATGTAAGCACATTGGTTCCTGGCGTTTATGTATTAAAAGCCAGCGATAAAAACGGTGAATTTGTGAAAACTCACAAAGTAGTAATCGGACAATAATTTTATTGGGGAGTCCCTGTTTTTAAAGGCGGGGACTTCCTTTTTTTAATCTAAGCCATGCAGCGATTTCTATCCCTATTCTTAGTTGGCATCCTCGCTTTAGGATTAAGCTCCCAATGCCGCAAAGGAGATATAGACCGAAACGGTTTACCCGACACCTTCATAAGTTATGAAGCGATTAATCTAAGCGGTCAAAATCGTTTAAATTCTTCCGTTCGCTTATCGTGGTACGGAACCGATGCAGATGGCTTTGTGGAAGCCTATGAACTTTCACTAGACAATCAAAACTGGACCTACACAGAATTACAGGATTCTGTTTTCTTATTTGATATTCCTGTGGGTCAGGATTCTGCTGACATCAGCTTCTTTGTTCGCGCAATTGATAATGATGGAAATGTTGACCAAACCCCAGCCTTTTTAAATGTACCTCTAATTAATACTCCTCCTGATGCTGCCTTTCTCGATGATCGTGGTCCATCGGACACTGCATTTATAGCCGCAACCTTTTTCTGGAATGCTTCAGATCCAGATGGCAACAGTACTTTAAAAGCTGTTGAAATGAAAATTAATGATGGCGACTGGGTTGAAATCGACCGCAGTCAAAATCTAATTACCTTTTTGCCTGACACCTCTGTTCAAAGTGGTCTGGCGAATAGCGCTGTTTACTACGGTAACTCAACCGCTGCCTCTAATCTTACTATTGCAGGTATGCGCATCAATGATAGCAACCGAATCTTCATTCGCTCCATTGATATTGCGGATGCAGTTAGTGATATTGACACTTCCGAATCCTTCTATTTTCGGGCTAAGGCAAGTGGTGTCAATACCTTATGGATATCCGGTCACAACAGCTCTACTACAGCGGAGTATCGTGGCTACTTACAGAGCAATGCTATCAATTACGACTTTCTCAATTATGGTTTCAATCAAGGAGCCAATTTGCCTAATTACTTTGACCCTACGGTTCGATTAATTTTCGACCAATACAACAAAGCATTTATAAATATTCCTTCTACTAATTTCAGAAACTCTGTAACAGGGGAAGAAAAACCCTTATTGGACTATCTAGCTCCGATTATCCAGCGCTTTACTGATAATGGTGGAAAGTACTTCCTCACGACTCAGCTGACCACCACTCAAGATTTAAGTGAATCACGCTCCGTCTATCCTATCGATGATATTGTCGTGACTACCGTTCCTGGATCACAGGTTCGTATTGTTAGCGATTCTGCACTGGTTTCATTAGTAGATACGGTACGCTTCCCGAATTTACAACCAACTAATGTCGAGTTTGGCGTAGTACCGATGGTGAGCTCAGCTGATGCACAGGATTTCTACCGTGCGCAGCTCACTAAAATTAGAGGCTGGAATGGCAGCTCAGACCTTGTAGCGGCCGTACGAAGAAGAAATAATAAGATCTCTCAAGTATTCTTTTGCATGGAATTGCATCGATTTGACCGCAATGCTGGAGATGTAGAACAACTAATCGGTGAAATCTTTAATAATGAATTTTAAAGCAATATTCACGTTAATAGCCTTCTTCGTAGGAGGTATAGTCGCTGCGCAGGAAGAAGAACAAAGCGCTTCTTTAAGCGGAAGCATCACCGATGCCATTACGGGAGAGCCATTGATAGGAGCCAACATCGTTTTAGTAGGCACCTATAAAGGAGCTGCGGCAGATTTTAATGGCAACTATATTATAAATGAAATTAAGCCTAAAGACTATACTATTAAAGTTGGATTTATTGGTTATGAAACCAAACTCTTTACGGGAATCAGCTTTAAGCCAGGAGAATCAAAAACCTTAGAAATAAAACTAAAAGAACAATCAGAGTCCTTGAATGAGGTAACGGTTGTCGGACAAAAAGGTCAAATTAACTTAGAGGCCGCCTCCAGTGAAATCACCATTGCACAAGAGCAAATCTCGCAGATGAATGTTCGTGATGTTCAGGAGGTACTGCAAATGCAAGCTGGGGTTGTAAAAACGCAAGATGGTCTTCAGATTAGAGGAGCTCGTGTTTATGAAACGGAATATATTGTCGATGGTATTTCCGCTCAAGATCCATTAGCTGGAACAGGTTTTGGTGTGGATGTTAGTTCATCCTCCGTCGCAAGCATTGACCTGGTAACGGGCGGTGTAGGTGCAGAATTTGGCGGAGGAAGCTCAGGGGTTGTAAATACCAAAATTCGCGAAGGCGGCGAAAAATTCGAAATCAGCGGTAGCTACCAACGCGACAATTTAGGTAATAGCGGTATCGCCAGTAGCTTTAATACCGATCGGCTTGAACTCAATATGGGTATGCCAATACCGGGCACTAAAAATAAGATGACTCTCTTTGTGAGTGGTAGTGCCTATTTTACGGATGAGTATTTTGGTGCAACCGCAAACCAATTGAGTAGTTCGCTCTTTACCAGTAACCCTGAGTTTTGGGCGCCTCGTTATACCAACTCCTACACCAACACCGTAAAACTTGCTTACCGTTTGGCATCAGGAACTAAGTTAACACTTACCAATCAGCATTCTTTAAACATCAATCAGAATACCAGGACCCTACAAATTGTCGGTTTTGATGCCATTCTTACCCCTGGATTTCAATATGCACGTAGCAATAATCTCGACAATGCTACAACCTACACGCACCACTCGAATTTAACCGCACTAAACTTAAATCACCTCATCAACAAACGTTGGGGTTTAAATTTCTCGGCGGGTCGGCTGTTCACCAATTTAAGGGCTGATGCTAATGGCCGCCCATTCCGCACCGAAACGGTAGATCAGATTTTGGATGAAGAACACATTGTCTCCTACCCTATTGCCATCTTTAACCCGGGCGATCCCCGCGGAACTTACTATGTATCCGTAGGAAATGGCCTCGTTAATAATGGCGGCATTACTCCTACTTGGCATGATCACTACGTAGAAGAGTACACCTTTAATGCCAAAACCACATGGATTCCGAATCAAACCAACGAATTAAGTTTTGGTATCCAAAATACCTTTACCGAGTATCAATGGGTGGATGTAACTCGACCCTGGGTAGGTGCCCCAATTAAAATTAATGATAGCACCTTCACCCAATCGGTAAGTATCGGGTCCAGTAACGATATTTGGCGCGTAAACCCCATAGAAAGTGGACTCTTTATTCAGGATAAAATCTCCTATAAAGGTATCATCGCTACTTTGGGCTTACGGATGAACTTCTGGGCTCCAGGGAAATTTGCCGATGATGCCGTTAACGACCCTACAGCGCCTGTAATTGATCAGGTTCGCAAAGACTATCTCGATAAAACGACTCAAATTTTTGGACTCCGTTGGAAAGCCCGCCTACTTCCAAAAATCAACGTAAGCTTCCCGGTAACGGAAAATAATGTACTGTATTTCAACTATGGACACAGCATGCGTTTACCTCATCCTCGCTTCGTCTACGCAGGTTTGGACCCTACCTATCAGGATCGTTCTTTCTTAGCTTCCTTAGGTAACCCTGATTTGGATCCGGAGGTGAATGTGAGTTATGAAATCGGTTTAAAATCGAAACTTAGTAAAGACTTAGCTTTGAGCTTTACGGCCTATAACAATAACCGTTTTGATTACATTGTATCACGCAGAGTAATTGTTTTAGACCAAACGGGCCGACCTACCACCAAAAACTTTTACATCAATCAAGACTACGCCAATATCTATGGTGTGGAGTTAGGTCTTAATTACAGGATAGGTAAATACTTTACCAGCTTTGGAAATGTTGCCTACCAAGTAGCGCGTGGTAAATCGAATTCCGCCCGTGAATCCTCCTTACAGATTGAACAAAATGGCGAAGTAGCTTTAAGCAGAGAGCAATTCTTAGCTTTTGATCGTCCTTGGAATATCAATACAGGAGTCATATTTGCGCCCGATAGTACACTGCCTATTTTTGGGATGGACCTCACTGGTTTCAGTGCCTTCTTGAGTTATCAGTTTACTTCTGGTTTCCGCTATACACCGCAAAGACAGACTCAGGTAAATGAATTAGGAAGACCCGTTTACGAACCGATTATTGATCAGTTCTTAGCGAACCAAGCAACACCTTGGCATAACCTGGACCTCAAATTACGATACAACCTTCCCCTTGGCCTAAAAAGTGGACGCGGCATTTCCTTTAGTATGGAAATCCGAAATCTAACAAATGCCAAAAACTCTCAAATCATCAACCCGGTTACTGGAAGGGCCTATGAATTTGGTGATGATGTACCCCTTACCTGGCGAGACCCGCGCTATAATGGTCCCCAAGAAAGTGGTTTAGACCCCAGAAATCCTGCGCGATATCTCGCTCCACGTCAAATTTTATATGGTATTGAATTCCGCTTTTAGTGATGAAGAAACTTTTCTATAGCATACTATTCATACTCATCATCGTGGACCTAGGCGCCCAGATATTACCTAATTATGGTGGTGAACGAGCTGGCCTATCCGCCTTGAGCTTCCTAAAAAATGATATGAGTCCTCGCTCCCTTGGCTTAGGGGGGGCAAGCCTAGCCCTGGAAGGTGATGCCTATAGTGTTTACAACAATCCAGCAGCACTAACCGACCTGAAAGAAAACAGCTATGCCATTAGCCATCTGTTTTTAGGAGGCGGAGTAAATCAATCCTTCCTGGCAACCAATTTTGCCCTAGATGACAAGGTGAGTACGCTTAGCTTTTCCGTTAATGCCCTAAATAGCGGCGAAATGGAAGAGCGCACCGAATTTCAACCGATGGGCACGGGACGCGTTGTTTCTGTGGCTAATATTGCGCTCGGCCTTACCTATGCTCGACAGCTTTCTAAGCTTTTTAGCTCGGCCGTTACGGTTAAGTACATTTACGAAGGCATCGCAGGCTTTCACAACAGCAATGCGACAGTAGACGTGGCATTCCTTTATAAGACTGATTATAAGGATTTGAAATTCGCGGCAATGGTTCAAAACTTTGGCGGGAATTCAAGTTTGGGCAGTGACGATGATATTCCTACCACCTTTAACCGAAATACAGGAATCGGCTTAGAAGCCAACGTTGTTCCGACTATTTTCAAATTAGGTATAAGCATGGTCCCTTATAAAAGAGGAGACCACAGCCTATTAACCGCCGTTCAATTGAACCATCCTAATGATAATGCGGAAAACTATGCCGCTGGACTAGAGTACCGTTTTAGGGATCTATTCTACACCAGGGCGGGCTATCGTCTTAGCGTTCGCCACCGCCACATCCCCACCTTCGGAATTGGTCTTAAAATGCGATTAGGAAATCACCCTCTTTATTTAGACTATGCCGCCAACCCTACCAATTTCATTGGTCTACAGCATAGCATCGGCTTGCGTTTCAAACTTAATAATGTAGCAGAGCGATGAAAAAGTATTTAGCCGTTTTCAGTCTACTGGGCCTATTTATTTTGGGGGCCTGCGAAGATTATTTAGGTAAGAAAACTGATCTTGATTTTATTGATATTCCACCGGATAACTCTATTCGAGACATTGCCTATGTGCCAATTTTGCCTATTCTGGACGACTTTTCAAAACCCGTTGATATTTGTGCGGGCTTTGACGAACTCCTTTATATTGTGGATGAAGGCAATGAGGAAGTCATTGCCATGGATGAGTCGGGTCGCATTTTAGGCCGCAAAAACATTCCCGGAGCTCGATCCGTGGCTCAAGACCGGAAGTTCGACCTACTGGTTGTCGGCACGACGGATAGTCTCTACAATTCCAGTAATGGAGACACACTGCTCACTTTTTCGTGTATTTATCGCCTGAGGATGAATCCTGGCGATTACGACCTCAATAATGCTCGAATCATCAACAAGATAATCCACCCTTTTTATTACACGCAGAGTAATCCTATTCGAAGAACAAACGATTTTGTTCAACTCAACAAAATTGGCATTATTGGAGACCGTCAAGACCCAAACCGCAACAACCAATACTACGTTACACGCCAATATGTGCGCAACCCAGATCCCGACCCCAATAGTCCCGAGGTAAGCTCAGGGCCACTAGGACCTAATGATGCGGTATTGTATTTCGACAATCAAGATCAACTTATTTCACCGGTTTCAGTCCAAACGAGCTCCGGTTTCTTCAATGACTTCTTTGAGCTTCCTGTAGGCATTACCACCCTTACCCAGCCTCCGCAATTTTCAGCAACGGCGAGTAGTGATTTCCTCTATACCTCACTCCAGTCTGACAACGCTTTGAAAGTTCAATACATCGAATTTGTGGAGGGCGAATTTGGTGCTCAATATCAACCAAGGATTTTAGCTTCTGGAGATACCTCCCAAGCTGATGGTTTTATTAACTCACCCAATAAATTTAAATCGCCAGAAGACATTACCCTGGCGGGTGATGGAACACAGTTCTTATTTGTCGTTGATAGCGAATCCGATAGCTTATATCAGTTTTCCTTCACCGGATTTGAAGGAGTTAGGCCTCCTGCCGCTGCTGGAATTGACCGATTTATCAAAGCGAGTTTCGGCGGAACAGGAAGCGATTTAATGCAGTTCCGGGATCCTATGGCTGTGGCCTATTTCAATCAAATCGTCTACGTTGCCGATGCCGGTAATGGAAGAATTATGCGTTACAAGCTCACTTTAGATTTCGATTAATAGCCACGGCTTCCCTTAACTCAACCATTTCCACTTTAAACTCAAGATTAATTTTGGTTTAATTGGAAAAACTTACTTTTGGAAGAAGCATGAAAAAGGCACTTTACATATTTGGACTCTTAATTGGCTTTAGTTTGGGCTTATCCGCTCAAGCACCACAAAGTCCTAATGCACCACAAATTTGTCCGGTGTACATTCCAAATGCCTTTACTCCAAATGGAGATAATATCAATGATCGCTTTAGCCTACAAGTAAGTGAGGATTGTGAAATCCTGAAGTTCAACCTTCAGATTTTTGATCGTTGGGGACGCCTGGTTTATGAAAGTCAAAGTATTGACGAAGAGTCAGCCTGGGATGGTAAGATGGACAATAACCAAGCTAAAGGCGGCGTCTATCTCTATAAGTTAACCGTGGACATGGTTAACTATAACAATCGCAGCGGTAAGTCCGTAAAAGTTGAAAAACAAGGTTCAGTAATCTTGATCCGCTAGTTTTGCGTCTATCGTTTCTCATTCTTTTTTTTCTTAGTTTTTCTCTTCAAGCACAGGATATTCCTTTATCTGTAACCTTCTCGGGTATAGAAGAAGTGAAAGGAAAATTGATGCTTCGAATAAGCAATGAAGAAGGTGAAGTTGTCCTACAAAAGCTTGCCCCCGTTAAACAAGCCAATCGTCAAACCGTAAAGCTGTATTTACCCTCTGGATCTTACGCTATCGCCTGCTTTCACGACGAAAATGATAACAATAAGCTGGATCGATCCTTCAGCGGGTTCCCAACTGAGATTTATGGCTTCAGTAATGATGCGCGTGGTGTGTTTGGGCCGCCCAATTTAGAAGATCAGCTTTTTGAACACCAAAAAAAACAATCGATTCAAATAGAACTCAAATAGCGTGAGAACACTTTTCCTCATCCTATTTTCCAGTATGCTTCTTCAAGCACAAAGTCCTTTAGAAGGCGATTATCTTTTTTTAGGCCTTGGTGCCGCTAAGCCCTTACAAATCGATCAGTTTCATAGTCCCTTGCATTACCATGGCTATGCTGCTTCGGCTCAATTAGGATGGCATAGCTATAAGGGCAAATGGATGAGCAATCTGGATATTGGTGGCAGCGCAGGCCTTAGTAATCCATACGAGTTTGGCACTACCCTTAATAGTAGTATAGACCTTGGCGCCCGTTTACATTACAGCCTACGATATCGTTTTTGGCAAGAAGGTAAAAATCATTACTTGAAGCCCGTGGTACTGCTCACAAATGCCCGTTGCTATTCGGCTACAAACACCTTTACTGCCTTAACCAAGAGCCTAGACCAATTTCTCCATGTAGGAGACACTACTGGGGGCGGGGGTGGCATTCCGGCGGACTATGAATTACCTAATGGCTGGAATTACCGATTCTCTGTGAGTCGAAGTTTTTTACCCAATGGCTTTAATATAGAACACGGATTACCTCCCGATACGGCCTTCGACCTGGACCCAACCGAATTAGCCTCCGGCAAGGATGGCTATATTGATTACGCTTTATCTACTTTGCGTTAATAGCATGGAAAGCTAAACGAGTCCGCTCCTTTCTCTATTCATCAACATCCTCTATCCAAGAACTGTACATTACATAGTTATTGGCAATTCGGTCAATTTCCCCAGAAATCAAGTCGGGGGTAATGTCTTTTACTTTTTTTGCAGGCACGCCTGCGAAAATAGAACCTGAAGGCACTCGGGTGCCCTCCAAAAGAACAGCTCCGGCTGCCACAATACTATTACTTTCCACCACACAGGCATCCATTACAATAGCTCCCATGCCTATTAATACATTGTCTTCAATTGTGCATCCATGGACTATAGCATTATGGCCAATAGAGACATTGTTTCCAATTACTAGAGGATGCTTCTGGTATGTGCAATGCAGGGTTGCATTGTCTTGAACATTCACTTTATTGCCCATTTTGATATAGTGTACATCTCCTCGCGCTACACTATTAAACCAAAAGCTGCACTGGTCTCCACAGCTTAAATCCCCAACCAATGTCGCATTGTCTGCTACAAAGCAATCCCTTCCTAATTGCGGGCTTTTCCCCTTTACCGCCTTTATAAGTGCCATATCAATAAAGTTTATAAGCTCAAATTAAAAACAAATGAATGACTAAGAAGGCGGCGGGCTCTTCTATCTTTGTAAAAAAATTACCGCATGGAAACCAACAAGATTCCCGTGAGTGTTTATGCCGAGATGACTCCTAATCCGGCTGTTTTAAAATTTGTTGCAAACAAGCGTTTAATCGACTTAGACTCGGTTGAATTTCGAAATATTGAAGAAGCACAGCCTTCACCTTTAGCTACTCGTTTATTCCATTTCCCTTTCATAAAAGAAATATTCATTAGTGCCAATTATGTGGCGGTTTCGAAGTATGATATTGTAGAATGGGAAGAAGTAACGCTAGAATTAAGGGAACTCATCCGCGACTTTCTACAAGAAGGCAATCAGGTTCTTGACGAATCCGCGCTGAGCGCCTCAAATGATAATCAAGAAGAATCCGAAAGTATAGGTGCCGTTCATCCGGAAGAAAAGCCGCAAGAAAACTGGGAGGAAATCGACAAAAAGATTGTTGAGCTTTTGGACGAGTATGTAAAACCAGCCGTGGCAAATGATGGAGGGAATATCAAATTCCTCGACCATAAAGAAGGCGTAGTAAGCGTACTTTTACAAGGAGCCTGCTCGGGCTGCCCAAGTAGCACTGCCACCTTAAAAGGGGGTATTGAGAGCATGCTTAAACAAATGCTCCCTGGTCAAATCAGAGAAGTAGTAGCAGTTAATGGTTAGGCAAAACTAGCCTGACCGTACATCTTTAAACTTCTTAGGTGGGCTCGAACGGCTTGCCCTAGAGTTTTGTGCTCGTAATACGGCAAACCAAATTCCTTAGCAGTATTCCGAACAATTTCACTAATCGCCGGATAGTGAATGTGACAAATATGTGGGAAAAGATGATGCTCTACCTGGAAATTTAATCCGCCTACAAACCAGCTCACAAATTTGCTTCGTCTTGCGAAGTCGGAAGTAGTTTGCAATTGATGTTCTAGGAAAGCGTTTTGCATGGGTGCATCATCTGCGGGCATGCTATGCGTTTGCACGTGATCCACCACATGGGCTAATTGAAACACAAAGCTTAGAATGAAGCCCGCAATAGCATGCATGATTACAAAAGCAAGGATTGGAATCCACCATGAAACTGAGAGCAGAACTAAAGGTAAAACCACGAAAAGACCAAAATAAAGAAGCTTCGTGCCAATAAGTTTAATCCACTCATTTCTAAGGTCCTTCGAGCTCAATTTAGCCACTCCTTCTTTTTGGTAGCGAATAAGCTGTGAAAAGTCTTTCATCACCACCCAATTTAGGGTAAGTAAGCTGTACAGTGCAGGGGCATACCACACCTGGAAGCGATGAATTTTTTTATGAACCTGATCTGGATGTAAACGCAAAAGACCACGAGTATCAAGATCATCGTCTAAACCTTCGATGTTGGTATAGGTGTGGTGTAATACATTATGCTGCAGTCTCCAAGTGGTTAGGTTTCCGCTAATCAAATAAATGCTTGAAGCGATTAAGTCGTTGATGCGCGGACTTTTATGATAGGCGCCATGAGCGGCATCATGCATCACAGACATCCCTACTGCCGCCATTCCAAAACCCATAATAGCGAAGGATAGAAATACCAACCACGCCGATGGATCGAAGATTAGCATTAAGATGTAAGGTACGAAGTAGATGGCCAACATATTGATGGTCTTCAACTTCATAAGGGCATTGGCCTTATAACTTATCTTGTTTTCCTTGAAGTATTCATTAACACGTTTACGTAGCGTTTTTGAAAAGGAATTGGCTTCAGCCCTTGGGAAGCGAACTTTTGAGAGAGTGTAATTATTCAAAGGAGTAAATTTTCATGGCTAAAATAACAAGGAAGATTAATTTCGCACAAGAATAAACAGATATGTTATCCAAGATTAACCCAACTTCGAGTCCGGCTTGGTCCAAACTCGAAGAGCATCATAAACATACGGCTCAAGTTCGTTTGCAAGATCTTTTTGCAAATGACCCAAATCGCTTTCAACAATATAGCCTAAACCACGAAGATTTACTTTTCGATTTTTCTAAAAATCGGATTACAGACGAAACGCTCCGTTATTTAGAAGAGCTTTTTGAGGACTGTCTGGTTAACGATGCGGCCAAAGCCATGCTGCAAGGGGAAAAAATAAATGAAACAGAAAAGAGAGCGGTTCTCCATACGGTCCTTAGAAACAGTGAGGGGCCAGATGTTTTTGTGGAAGGCAAAGCCGTAAACGGAGAGGTTAAGGCCGTTTTAAAACAAATGGAGCTTTTCTCTTCGAAAGTTATTTCTGGCGAATGGCGGGGTTACAGCGGAAAGGCCATCAAAAACATAGTTAATATTGGTATTGGTGGCAGTGACCTTGGCCCACTCATGGTTTATGAAGCTCTTAAACCATACCACAATCACCTCCAATGTCATTTTATAAGCAATGTGGACGGCGCTCATGTGGCAGAAACACTGCGGGATTTAAAGCCCGATGAAACGCTCTTCATCATTGCCTCTAAAACCTTCACGACCCAAGAAACCATGACCAATGCCCATTCAGCGCGCAACTGGTTTCTTAATTCTGGAGCTTCCGAAACGGACATCGCCAAACACTTCGTGGCCGTTTCCACGAATGAAGAAAAGGTGGTTGAGTTTGGTATAGACCCAAAAAATATGTTTGTCTTTTGGGATTGGGTTGGAGGTCGTTATTCTGTTTGGTCGGCTATTGGACTCAGTTTAGTTTGTGGATTAGGCTTTGAGAACTTTCAATCTTTTTTAGCAGGTGCACGATCTATGGACCAGCACTTCGCGCAAAAGCCTTTTCGGGAAAACATTCCAATGCTAATGGCCGCGATTGGAATTTGGAATGTGAACTTTTTAGGTGCAGAATCGGAAGCGATAATTCCCTATGATCAAAATATGAGCCGGTTTGCCGCTTACTTCCAACAAGGAAATATGGAAAGTAATGGCAAATACATTGATCGAAATGGAGAAAGAGTAAATTATCAAACTGGTCCCATAATCTGGGGAGAGCCAGGTACCAATGGCCAACATGCCTTTTTTCAATTAATGCATCAAGGTACCCGGCTAATTCCTGCAGACTTTATTGCATTCGCACAAAGCCATTATAAGCTGGGAGACCACCACCTAAAACTATTATCCAACTTTCTCGCCCAAACCGAGGCCCTTATGCAAGGTAAAAGTAGGGAGGAAGTAGAAGCGGAGATGAAGGCGAAAGGCATCAGCGATACTGACATCGCCATTATTGCCCCTTATCGGGTTTTTGAGGGCAATCGACCAACGACTTCAATCTTAGGAAAAAAATCCGATCCATTTAGTCTGGGTGCCCTAATTGCAGCATATGAACACAAGATTTTTGTGCAAGGTGTCGTTTGGAATATCTACTCTTTTGATCAATGGGGCGTTGAATTAGGTAAACAATTAGCAAATACAATCCTACCCTTACTCAGTAATGATGAAAAGGTTAGTAAAGACGCTAGTACCAAAGGATTAATTGAGTATCTTAGACTCAAGAGGAACAAATAGACCTTTGAAAATGAAGAAGTTATCGAGCCTTTTTTTAATCGCAATATTTACACTTGGCGCATGTAATCAGGACGTAAAAGACGAAAATATTCGTCTTAAAGATGAACTTGCTAAGGCGCAAGCAGCTAGTGCTGAGCAAGACTCTACCATCACCAATTTTGTAGAAACCTTTGATCTTGTTCAAAACAATCTTGACTCGATTCGAAGCAGAGAGGAAGCCATTCGCGAGGTTAGTGCCGGCAACTTAGAAGGCACCTCGAATGCCCGCGAAAAAGTACTTCAAGATGTGGATGCGATTAACCAATTGTTGATTGACAATAAGGCCGCCCTGGAAAAATTAAAAAGAGAACTAGGAAATAGCAAAGCAGAAGGCCGCAAATACCTTCGCATGGTAGAAAGTCTCAATCGCCAAATTCAGGCTAAAGATGAAGAAATTGCCTTGCTCAAGGAAGACCTTGTGAACATGAACTTCAAAATGGATCAACTCAACTCTAGAGTGGGAATGTTGAAGGAGGCGACAATGGCTCAGAAAAAAGTCATTGAAGAAAAAGAAAACGAACTCAATACCGCTTATTACAGTTTTGGAACCTATAAAGAGCTAAAAGAAGCGGGTGTTGTAGATAAAGAAGGCGGTTTTATTGGCATTGGCCGCACTAAAACATTGGCCGAAAATTTTAATAAGGACTACTTTACCAAAATCGACATTCGTACAACAAACCATATTCCTTTTGGCGCCGATTTCGACAAAGTGGAGCTGATTACAAACCACTCTTCCGATTCGTACGTATATGAAAAGAACGGCGAGTCTATAAATGGCATAACCATTACAAATAGCGAGCAATTCTGGAAAAACTCAAAATATCTAGTAGTTTTGCTGGATTAAACTTCGTCATCTTAATTTTGATTAGTGTAAGCTCTCACTTATTTTTTTAATTAATGAAAGTTAGCAATAAGGGTCTTTTTTTAGCTATGCGCTGGGTGCTTGTTCTTTTGCTTGTGCTCATAGCCTTTGACATAGCCTTGTCTTTGCTGCCAGGCAGCCTTTCGGATGTATTTCCCAATCATGAATTGGCAATTATTTCCGGGACTATAATTTTAGTTTTAGCCCTCTTTCGTTTCAGCTTTTTCGCTTATGAGGATGAATATGAAATCATCCATATTGATACGAAAAGCCTCGTCTTTGCATTTTTAGAAAGTCCTCGCCACAAACATTATGAGTTTGCTAAAATCATTTTAGCCGATTTTCAATTGGAAAAGGGCTTATTCAAGCACAAACTTACCCTAACCGTAAACTCAAGCACGGGAGACAAAAAGCTTCGGCATTTTGATCTTTACTTTCTTAATAAAGAAAAACGGGCCTACGTAGAGCAATCGCTTGCAGGGGTATTGGAAAAAAACCGAAGCGAGGCAAATTAGCCTCTTCTAGAGCAAGCGTATAAACTTTACCTTTGCAGGAAAGTTTAAACTTATGATTACAGGACTGCAACACTTACATTCCTTCCTTCCCTATCTTTTACTCACCGCCTTATTAGTGTCGAGCATTCTCTTTTTAACGAAAGCTAAAACGGCAACTTTTTCAGCAAGTGATAAACGATTGGCTCTTATTACACTTATTTTAAGTCACTTACAACTCATCATTGGCCTAGCTTTATACTTCCTTGGACCTAAAGGCTACAACTATACTTCAGTAGAGGGCTTTATGAAAGACCCCGTTTTAAGGCTTTATGCCGTTGAGCATATTTCAGTAATGCTTATTGCGATTGCCCTCATTACGGTTGGCTACTCTCGCGCTAAACGCGCCGAAAACGATCATAAGAAATTCCGAAGCTTGGGCATTTTTTACGGCTTAGGACTCATTCTTGCCCTGAGCCGAATCCCTTGGGATGCCTGGCTAGCTTAATGTATGCTCGAAAAGAAAACTAAAGTTGAAAACCGCCGAGAAAAGGCGATTCTCATCGGAGTGGTTACTCAATTCCAAACCGAAGAGAAACTCGATGAATACTTAGACGAATTGGCCTTTCTGGCGGATACGGCTGGAGCCGATGTGCTTAAGCGCTTCACCCAGAAATTAGATCGGCCTAATCCAAAGACTTTCCTAGGCACGGGTAAAATGGAAGAGATTGCTGCTTACATTAAAGCCCATGAAATTGACATCGCCATATTCGATGATGAACTATCGCCCTCTCAAATCAAAAACGTTGAAAAGCTTTTTGATATAAAAGTTCTAGACCGAACCAACCTGATATTGGACATATTTGCAGCGCGAGCCCAAACTTCATATGCACGTACGCAAGTTGAATTAGCTCAGTACCAATATTTACTGCCAAGGTTAACCAATATGTGGACGCACCTTAGCAAACAAAAAGGAGGTATTGGGATGAAGGGTCCCGGTGAAAGAGAGATTGAAACCGATCGTCGAATCATTCGAGATAAAATTAGCCTACTCAAAAAACAGCTCGTCAAAATAGATAAGCAAATGGCCATCCAGCGCTCTAATCGCGGGAGCATGGTCCGCGTGGCATTAGTAGGCTACACCAATGTGGGTAAGTCCACCTTAATGAACCTTTTGAGTAAATCTCAGGTCTTTGCCGAGAACAAGCTTTTTGCCACCTTAGACACCACCGTTAGAAAGGTTGTTGTGCATAATCTACCTTTTTTATTGAGCGATACAGTAGGTTTTATCCGGAAACTTCCCACTCAGTTGGTAGAATCCTTTAAGTCTACTTTAGATGAAGTTCGGGAAGCTGATGTTCTCCTGCACGTGGTAGATATCTCCCATGCTAACTTCGAAGAACATCTCGAAACAGTGGATCAAACGATTGCGGAAATCGATGGACAAGAAAAACCCACCATCATGATTTTTAATAAGATTGATGCCTATGTCCCCGAAAACCGAGACCCCGACGACCTCAGTGAACCTGAGAATAACCGTCATTTTAGTTTGGACGATTGGAAATCTACTTGGTTTGCCCGGACAGATCGTCAAGCCGTTTTCATTTCTGCCACGGAGAAAGAGAACATCGACGATCTCCGCAATAGACTTTATGAGACCGTAGCCGAGATTCACGCTCGCCGCTATCCAAATAATAACTTTTTATTCTAAACAGCATGGCTGCTAAGATTCGTAAGAAAGATACTCTGGCTTACCACCAAGAAGGAAGGCCCGGAAAAATTGAGGTCGTTCCAACCAAACCCAGTAATTCGCAACGTGATCTATCCATTGCCTATTCGCCGGGTGTAGCGGATCCCTGCCTGGAAATCAGTGAGGATGTTGAAAATGTTTACAAATACACGGCAAAAGGAAACCTGGTTGGAGTAATTTCTAATGGCACCGCGGTACTAGGATTGGGTGATATCGGTCCAGAAGCCAGCAAGCCCGTTATGGAGGGAAAAGGAGTGCTTTTCAAAATCTTCGCTGATATCGATGTCTTTGATATCGAGATAGACCAAAAAGACCCCGAAAAATTTGTGGAGACCGTAAAGGCGTTGGCACCCACCTTTGGCGGGATAAATCTCGAAGACATAAAGGCACCCGACTGCTTTTATATTGAAGAAAGACTGAAAGAAGAATTGGACATCCCCGTGATGCACGATGATCAGCATGGCACAGCTATTATCACCGCTGCAGCCCTCTTCAATGCTGCTGAATGTGTAGGAAAAAAACTAAGTGAACTAAAGGTTGTATTTAATGGTGCGGGTGCCAGTGCGAGCTCTTGTGCAAAGCTGTTCATTTCTTCAGGCGTAAAGCCGGAAAACCTTTTAATGGCCGACAGCAAAGGAATCATAAACACCCGCCGGAAGGACCTTAACAAGGAGAAAAAATATTTTTTACGCGAAACCGAACACGACACTTTAGAAGAGGCCTTGAAAGGGGCCGATGTATTTGTTGGTTTATCGGTTGGAGGTATTTTGAGTCCAAAGATGGTGCAAAGCATGGCGGACAATCCGATTGTATTTGCGCTGGCCAACCCTACCCCAGAAATTAATTACCATGAGGCTAAGAAAGCCCGTAAAGACATTATAATGGCCACCGGCCGTTCGGACAATCCCAACCAAGTAAATAATGTACTAGGCTTCCCCTTTATTTTTAGAGGCGCATTGGATGTTAGGGCGCGAAAAATTAATGAGGAAATGAAACTCGCTGCAGCGCAGGCTATTGCCGAGTTAGCCAAAGAAACGGTCCCCGAAATTGTAAACCTGGCCTACAATGAAAGTAATCTGCAATTCGGACCAGAATACATCATTCCCAAGCCCTTTGATCCTCGCTTAATTGTAAAGGTGGCAGCGGCGGTGGCAAAAGCGGCGATGGATAGTGGGGTTGCCCGCAAACCGATTAAAGACTGGGATGCCTATCGTGAGTCTTTACTTAATCGATTGGGTCGAGATGATAAATTCATTCGCTTAGCACAAGAAAAAGCAAGTAAAAATCCTCAAAGAGTGGTGCTTGCCGAAGGCGATGAACTAAAAACCTTAAAAGCCGCACAAATTGTAGTTGATGAAGGCTTAGCCCGACCCATTCTTTTAGGCCGACGTAAAAAAATTGAAGAGCTTATTACCGAACATGGATTAGAGGACATTTCGCATTTGCCGGTCATAGATCCGCATGAGGAAAACGAGCGAAGTGAGATTTATGCTCAAATGCTTTTTGAAAAAAGACAACGCAAGGGCATTACATTGTACGAGGCTCGTAAATACATGCGCGACCGTAATTATTATGGGGTGGCAATGACGCAAATGGGAGATGCAGATTGTTTTGTATCTGGGACCACACGTCGGTACTCCGAAGTAATCAAGCCTATTTTCAAGATTTTAGGTACCGCTCCAGAAGTGGATCGTATTGCGGGTATGTATATCATGCTTACCAAGCGTGGGCCTATTTTCTTTGCGGACACCACCGTAATAAAAGAGCCAGGTGTTGAGGACATTGTGCAAATAACAAGGCTCCTTGCTCAGGCTATAAAACGGATCAACCTTACCCCAAAGATTGCATTGCTCGGTTACAGTAATTTTGGAAGTAATCATGGGGATAAAACAGCCGATATTATGGACAAAGCGGCGAATATTTTACATCATGAAAACCCTGACTTAATAGTCGATGGAGAAATTCAAGCGAATTTTGCCCTAAACCCCGAATTACTAAAAGAGAACTTCCCCTTTAGCACTTTGGTCGATAAAAAGGTAAATGGTTTTGTATTCCCCAATCTTGCCGCAGGCAATATTGCTTACAAAATGCTGCAATCTTTTGAGGCTGCCGAAGCTTTAGGCCCGCTTTTATTAGGTGCCAAAAAATCTGCCCACATACTACAAATGGGTGCATCGGTCCGAGAAATTGTAAATATGATTACCTTAGCTAGTGTGGATGCACAAACCAGATAAATTAACCTAATTTTCTAAAAATGAACATCTTACTCCCTACTGACTTTTCAGAGAATGCTGATAAAGCTACTGAAATCGCCTTTCGCTTAGCTAACCAGACTGAGGGTAAGGTGACCATTTTACACGCCTACGACTTACCCTATTCGGATCGTTCAATGACGACCTCTCTTCTCGAGGTAATGAAAGAGAACGCGGAAACAAATATGGCCGAGTTTGAGGAAAAAATTAAAGCGGATTACGGGTCTAACTTTGACACTCAAGTGCGGCTAGGAAATCCTATTCGACTTATTCATGAGGTATCCGATACCGACGCCATTGATTTGGTAGTAATGGGAACCAAAGGAGCCAGTGGCTTGGAAGAAATACTTATTGGATCTAATGCCGCTTCGGTCATCCAGAACACCAATAAGCCCGTATTAGTTATTCCTCCTCAAGCAAGTTTAGGGTCTATTCGAAAAATCGTCTTTGCTAGCGACCTCGACCCGAATGTCAAGTCACAGCCATTAATGCGCCTACGCGACTTTGCTCTGGCCAATAATGCGCGAATTGATATAGTACATGTTCAGGGTGAAAAAGCACCTATTAGCGGAAGCCGCGATTTTTACCGTTCCGAATTGGATGGAGTAGAACTAGAGTTTACCATTTTGCACAATGAAAATGTGGAAAAGGCCATCACTGATGAAGCCCTAAAAGAAAAAGCTGATATCGTAGCCGCAATAACTCGCCGTTACGGCTTTTTCGAAGGACTTTTCCATCGCAGCATGACCAGCCGACTCGCCTTTCATAGCACACTCCCGCTTTTAGTCTTACATGAACCAAAATAGGTTTCAAGACTTATAATTAGGAAGGAAAGAAGATAGATGGATATTGAGAAACTGGAAACTTGGCTAAAGCTTAAGTCAGACCCCTTACTGATTGCCGGACCATGCAGCGTTGAGAGCGAGGAACAAATGATGAGTACCGCGGCAGAACTTGCCAAAAGTGGCTTGGTGAGTGCCTTCCGAGGTGGCGTTTGGAAACCAAGAACTAAACCAGGTTCATTTGAAGGAATTGGCAGCCCCGCTTTGCAATGGTTAAAGCAGGCGGGCTCGGAGTTTCAAATTCCAGTTATTACCGAAGTGGCCAATGCTCAACATGTCGAAGAAGCCCTTACAGCGGGCATAGATATGCTTTGGATAGGTGCTCGAACCACGGTTAATCCTTTCTACATTCAAGAAATAGCCGATTCCCTTAAGGGTGTTGATATTCCGGTTTTTGTAAAAAATCCGATTCATCCCGAAGTAAAGTTATGGCTCGGCGCCTTGGAAAGGCTTAATCAGTCCGGAATCACAAAATTAGCGGCCATTCACCGAGGGTTTTACGCTTATCAAAGCCAGCCCTTTCGAAATGAACCGAAATGGGAGGTGTTTTTTGAGTTGCGCCGAATGGCACCCGATTTGCCAGTACTCTGCGACCCCAGTCATATTGCCGGGAAAAGTGAGCTGATCGGAGAGGTTTGTCAATCAGCCTTAGATTTAGGGATGGATGGCTTAATTGTAGAAAGCCATATTCATCCCGAAAAGGCATTAAGCGACGCCCGACAACAAGTTCGACCAGCCGATTTAAAGGATATCTATCAGGCCTTGGAGCATCGGGAGGAAGCTATTGATGACCGAAGGTTTATTGCCCGATTAGAAGAATTACGCTCGGAGATTGACACCATTGACATGGAGATTCTTCGATGGATTAGCAAGCGTTTAGAAATTGCCAAGGAGATTGGCCCGGTGAAATACGAGAATCAAGCGACGATTTTCCAAATGAAGCGCTGGTTTAAGGTGCTTGAAAATCGAAAAACTCAGGCTAAGGAAATGAATCTAGATGATGAGGTAGTGCACGAATTATTTCAACTTCTACATAAGTATTCCATTGATGCACAAATCAAGCATCACGGTGATCTTTAAGCCTAAAAGGACTTTTTAAACTCTTAACAAAGATTGCAGCACGCTTAATACTTGCAGCTTAGCGGCTGTGCTAGTACATTCGCTACGTGAGGAATTCCCTAACATACCGTTGGCAAGCCCCTGAGGAAGTATCGGCAGAGGCCTATTCGAATCTAAAAGCTCAACTAGAGCTCCCTTCAAGCATATTAAAGCTTCTTCTTCGAAGGAATATCAGAGACTTCAATGAGGCGAAAGATTTCTTCAAGCCAAGTTTAGAAAGCCTCCATGATCCTTGGCTGATGAAAGATATGGATGTTGCAGTAGCGCGGATAGATCTAGCTCGGCAAAAGCAGGAAAAAATAATGATCTATGGCGATTACGATGTAGACGGGACTACTGCTGTAGCTCTACTGAGCTCATTTCTCAAGCTTTATCACCCCCATCTAATCACCTACATTCCCGATCGATACAGGGAAGGATATGGGATCTCCTACGCTGGCATTGAGGAAGCTCAGAAGGAAGGTGTAGGCTTAATCATTGCACTAGATTGTGGAATCAAGGCTACCGAGAAAGTTGAATATGCCAAAAACACAGGAATAGACTTTATTATATGCGATCACCACACCCCCGGGCCCGAACTTCCTAAAGCGATTGCCGTACTAGACCCTAAACGGAAAGATTGCTCCTATCCCTACAAAGGGCTGAGTGGATGCGGCGTGGGCTTCAAATTATGCCAGGCACTTTGCGAGAAGTGGAACGGCGAGCTCAATGACTATTGGAATCTAATGGACCTCCTTGCCCTAAGCATAGGAGCTGACATAGTACCCATGACCGGTGAAAACCGAGTTTTGGCATTCTATGGTTTAAAGAAAATTAATGAAGCTCCGAGTCCGGGTTTGGCCGCATTACTAAAAATTGCAGGAGCAGAAAATCGAAATCTTACAATTACCGATTTGGTTTTTATTCTTGCCCCGCGAATCAATGCCGCTGGAAGACTCGATCATGGACGAAAAGCAGTTGAACTTTTGAGTGGAAATGATTTAGGTAACCTTGATTTTATCGCCACTGAAATTGACCGTCGGAATAATGAAAGAAAAGACCTTGATCAAAAAATAGCGAAAGAAGCTTTAGCATTAATCGATGAAAAAGGACTTCAAAATGCGAATAGTACGGTTCTCTACAAAGAAGACTGGCACAAAGGTGTTATTGGAATCGTAGCTTCTAGACTTATTGAAAATTATTATCGCCCTACTGTAATCCTCACAAAATCAGGTGAAAAATGGGCTGGATCTGCTCGATCAGTGCAAGGCTTTAATGTCTATGAAGCCTTATTACAATGCGAGGAGCATCTAGAGCAATTTGGGGGACACCCGGCCGCTGCAGGCATGACAATTAGGGAAGAGAACTTAAAGGCATTTGAGCAATCATTCGAAGAAGCAGTAAAATCTCGTATCCGCGAAGAGCAAAAAAAGCCACAATTAAATATCGATCTAGTCATTGAACCTCAAGAAATTAGCCCAAAATTATACAGGCTTTTACAGCGCTTTGGGCCATTCGGACCCGAAAATATGGCCCCAACCCTCGTAATGCACTATTTAATTGACGCCGGTTCCAAAGAAGTGGGTAAAGAGGGCGGTCATCTAAAAGTGTGCTTAGCAGATAGGGAGAGTGGCCTAACTTTCGACGGTATCGGTTTTGGCATGGCAAAACACCTTTCTTGGCTACCCCATTCAGAAGGGGTTTCTGTAGCTTTTCACCTTGAAATTAACGAATTTAGAGGAAATGTCAGCTTACAGCTTAGGGTACTCGACCTCAAAGAAAGCAAAGAGGCTATAGAAGAAATAGAAAAACTAATATGATGAAGACAGTTTTAATTAGTGGCGCTACCAGCGGCATAGGAAAGGCCTGCGCCGAAAGACTAGCTAATGAAAGAAACTACCGCCTCATACTGTGCGGCCGACGTAAAGATCGACTCGATAACCTAGTAGCGGAGCTATCAATTAGCTGTGAAGTTTGCAGCCTCAGTTTTGATGTTAGAGATAAAAAGGCCGTTCAAAATGCTCTTGAATCCCTTGACCCAAACTTCCAAGACATTGACATCCTTATCAATAATGCAGGAAATGCCCATGGCTTAGATCCTATAGACAGCGGTAGTTTAGACGACTGGGATTCAATGATTGATATTAACGTCAAAGGACTGCTATACCTCACCAAAGCTGTTTTACCAAAACTTACGGCTAAGAAATCTGGACACATAATAAACATCGGCTCTACCGCGGCTAAGGAGGTATATCCTAATGGCAATGTGTACTGCGCTTCTAAGCATGCAGTTGATGCCCTAAATCAAGGAATGCGAATTGATCTAAACAAGTATGGTATAAGGGTTGGAGCGATTCATCCGGGTATGGTTGAAACCGAATTCAGCGAAGTGCGCTTTAAAGGGGATAAAGAGCGTGCAAACAAAGTATACCAAGGCTTTCGACCTTTACAGGCAGAAGATATTGCCGATATCATTTTCTTCGTGATAAGCAGACCTTATCACGTAAATATTGCAGATTTAGTAGTAATGAGTGTTGACCAGGCCAGTAGTACCATCGTCAACAAAAAAGATTAAGCGCCCAAACTTGCCATTTGAACCTCAGGGTTCTTGGGGTCTTTCAGATTAAGCTGAATTTGATCTAAACGCTCCTTTAAGGGATTGATAAAAGTCTGGTAAGTGGGCATAAATTCTTCCAAAATAGGCTCTGCTTCTGGCAAGTCCTGGCGGTAAGGATCTACCTGCTGGCCATTTACCCAGAAGCGGTAACAAACATGCGGTCCAGTTGCCAAACCCGTGCTTCCAACATAACCAATCACATCTCCTTGGCGAACCCGTACACCTTTTTTCATGCCTTTAGCAAACTTGCTCATGTGCAGGTACTGGGTAGTGTAAGTGCTATTATGCTTCACTTTAACGTAATTACCATTTCCTCGAGTATAGCCTGCCGCAATCACCACCCCGTCAGCCGTAGTCATAATCGGTGTTCCGTGAGGTGCTGCATAGTCGGTTCCTAAATGTGGCTTCATACGCTTTAAAACTGGATGAAATCTTCGTGGATTAAAGCGTGACGATATTCTAAAGAAATCAAGCGGGGCCTTTAAGAAAGCCTTACGTAAGGACCGTCCTTTTTCGTCGTAATAATCCCGGTACTTATTTTCATCATCGTAGTAGAAAGAGTAAAAGGACCTTCCTTCATGACCAAAATCCGCCGCTAAAATCCGCCCCATGCCAACGTAAACTGAATCACGGATAAAACGCTCTTCAAAGATGACTTTAAAATAATCTTTCGGCTGTATACGGAAGAAGTCAATGGTCCACGCATAAACTTTACTGAGCTCAACCGCAAGGGCTGGACTGCCACCATTCTTAAGTAGGGCCTCGTATAAAGATGAGTTAATCACCCCACTAATCTCTTTTTGCCGCACGACTACCTCTTCTTCTCCGTGGTAAACATTTAAGCTATCACTAAGGTCAAAGACCACATAATTAACTGGGCTCGACTCATAAACCATGTAGCGAGCTACTTTAACGCTGTCTTTATTTTCAGCAAAGATGGCATAAGGCTTTCCGCTTCTTAAATGGCGAACATCAAAGACATCTTGCCATTGCGTGGCGATAGTATGAATGGTCCCATAGTCTATGCCAAAATCTAAAAGAATATTGCTAAAGCTCTCCCCATTATCGACTACATCTTCAATTAGTTCAAAAGAGTCAACAGGAAGGCCATAACGCAGTTGGATTTCCTTCACCTCCGCCTCTTGAGCCTTAGCACCCAAAGTCTGAGTTGTGTCTTCAGAGGTGAAATTATCGAATAAGCCCAGATTATTGAGAATAACCAGGGGTGTGGCTAAAACCAATAATGCAATGAGTAGCTTAAATTTATTCTGCATGCTGCTGAGTAATAGGGCCTGCAAATATACGCAAGCTCAGACGCTTAACGATTGTTGCCTTTGATTATTGTCGGCCAGACATGTTTTTTCGCACCTCAGCTAAAACTTCATTAACCCAGGACTTGCCCCATTCCTCTTTTTCTTGAGAGGTCCATAGTTCAGGATAGAAAATTCTTTTTTGAAAACGCGGGGGAAGATACTTTTGCCAATTGGTTCCTCCTGTAGCCCTAACATCCATGGGTCTCCGAGCCAAATAAACAACCGAAGTCTTATAGTGCTGAAGCGGCCAGTAAACATTAACATTAAGATCCAATAATCGCATTTGATCAATTAAAGCTTGGTCCTTCTGCTCATCTTCGGAAAGTAATTTATACTTCTGCCAAAGGTTTAAACTACGGAACCGTTTTGCATGACGAATAATCATCGCCGAATATTTCTTCTCGAATTGCTTCAAGGTAAGAGTCTTATGTCCAGAATCTGCAATGGTTGCGCCTTTCTTCCAATAAATATATTCGAACATGGTCTCCTCATTTGGATCACTCCCAATCATAGAGTCGCGCATATCCTTATCCACCAAATTGATCATATCAGTAGCGCAAATTTCGATAAGTCGATATTGCACAGACTGGAAACCGGAAGCAGGAATCAAAGACATTCGAAACTTTAAAAACTGTTGACGATCCATGCCTTGTTCCATTACACCGAAGCTGTGGGTTAGCGCTTCAAAGTATCGGTTTACTCGCTCCAGCTTGGTGGTAAGAGATTGAGCGCTTGGCTGGTCGTCCTCAGCTAATTGCTCAAATTCGTGTAAAGACAGTTTGAAATACAACTCCGTAATCTGGTGGTACATGATGAAAATCTCTTCATCGGGAATATCAGTTACTGGAGTTTGTAAACTTAGAAGGGTGTCGAGATGAATGTAATCCCAATAGGTATTATAATCTTGGTAAAGGAGTCCATCCAAGAAGTCCAATAACTCCTGACCACTGGCTTGATACTTCTCAGCAAGTTTATTTAGACGGTCTTGAATTTCGGGTCCAACTTTTACGTCCTTTGGCATGGCTAATTGTTTTGGTCTCCAAAGGTATCATTATTGACTTATTGAAACTGAATTGGGGTGCGCAAAGATTCATATCCACTTAACTCTACCTTAACCGAACCCACTAGGAGATCTGATTTAATCAAAATGGGGATTTTATTCTGATCATCACTCACGTAGATGGTCATATCTTCTGATTCCTTAAAAATTCGACCTTCTTGAAGCTTCGGGCGTAGCTCCAAGCATCGCACCTTACCCATATCTGTATCAATCCATTTACGGCCTAGAATTACCAGCTTAAAAGGAAATGGCTCATGATCTAAAAACATATTAAAATCAATTTCATCGCCTTGTTTTAAAATAGAAGCGTCATAGGTGCGCGCATAATAGAAAGCGCTAATCATATCTTGAGCATAAGCGTCAAAAGAAATACTACCCTTTCTAGGGGCCTTAAGGTCGATTACATTCTGCTTGTAATGGTCAAATAGCAAGTGACGGTTTATTTCATAGCCACCTTCATTCACATCGCGAATGAACTCCCATGGCACCATGGCTTGGGTGTCTATAAAACTTTCGTAACGATCCCTGGTCTTAAAAAACCACTCGGCCATTCCTACGGTGCGACCGGTGCCAATAACGTGGTAAACAGGTCTATTGGCTCGCTCTGTTATTTCAGAGACATGGAGCTCGGCTTCTCCAGCATTAATTAGACCATAGCGAATTTTATAACGTAAAACTTCGCCTGACTTAAAAGCGGTTTGCCCGAGTTCACGTAGAGATTCAACGGGGCCTACCTCCACTTGTGGAGTTGACCAGAAGACTGGCCAAATCATTAACAGAATTCCGAAAAGTGCTTTCATATTTTACTATAAGCAAAGGAAGTGCCAATTATTGCATTTACTCTCCAAAAAACTCAGACAAGTTTCCGCGAATCCAGCCATATACATCGTCTACCGAACTATCGTAACCGGGTATTAGGTCGATATTGTAATAGCGCTTAATTTCCAACAAGGCCAGCAGGAAAACAAAAAACCAAATGAGGAGGCCAGCCGACTTAAACAGGAATGAAAATGAGTCCTATAAAAGCATACGCCGCTCCTTAAATTTAGAAGGCTTTTTTTCAGTCCTCGGCAGTATGCTGGGTGGCTCCGGCTTCATGCCTTAAAGGTACAAAAATGAGTAGCCTTCACGCTTACTCCTCTTTTAGATAACAATGTTCACGATTCTCCCAGGAACTACAATCACCTTTTTTGGATTCTTCCCATCGAGATATTGCTGAGTACGATCTTCACTCATAACAATTTTCTCAATTTCAACCTTCCCTAAATCTGCGGCAAGCTCTAGCGTAAAGCGAACCTTTCCATTAAAAGAAACGGGATACTTATGATTACTCTCAACCAAGAATTTTTCTTCGTGTTGAGGATAAGCTTCTTTGGTCACAGATTCTGTATTGCCCAAGCGGCTCCATAATTCTTCGGCAATATGAGGGGCAAAAGGTGAAATCAAAACGGGCAATTTTTCAAGGATCTCGCGCTTATTACATTTGAGGTCTTGCAACTCATTAACCGCAATCATAAAGGCACTTACGGAAGTGTTAAAGCTAAAGTTAGCGATGTCCTCATTCACTTTTTTAATTAAGGTATGTAAGGTTTTAAGCTCTTTTTCATTGGCTTGGTCCGTGCTCAATTGCGCATTTTCTCCCTGATGGAACAAACGCCATAGCTTCTTTAAAAAATTGTGAACTCCGCTAATACCGGCCGTATTCCATGGTTTGCTCTGTTCTAATGGGCCGAGGAACATTTCATAGAGCCTTAAGGTGTCTGCGCCGTAGTTCGCAATAATATCATCGGGGTTAACCACATTGTATTTAGACTTCGACATTTTTTCCACTTCCCGACTCACTTTAAAAGCCCCCTCATAGTCAAATTCGGCACCTTTTAAATCATCGCGCCAAGCCTTAAAGGCATCAAGGTCTAATTCGTCTGAAGCGTTCACAAGGTTAACATCAACGTGAACCAAACTAGTTTTATGGTCTTTAGCCTTATCGGCTGAGACAAACGTATTGGTTCCCTCAATGCGATGTGCAAAGGCGGAAAACCCTAAAATCATTCCTTGGTTGATAAGTTTTTTAAAAGGTTCTTCACTCTGCAAATAACCCCTATCCTTTAAAAACTTGTGCCAGAAACGCGTGTAGAGTAAATGCCCAGTGGCATGCTCCGAGCCACCTATATAAAGGTCAACATCCTTCCAATAATCCAGAGCCAACTTAGAGGCGAACTCGCCTCCATTGTGAGCATCCATATAACGTAAATCATACCAACTACTTCCCGCCCAACCCGGCATGGTAGTGGTTTCTAAAGGGTAACCTTCTCCATTGGACACTATTCCTTTATCGGGATGGTAATTCCATTGTGAGGCACGGGCCAAAGGCGGTTCGCCATCTTCGGTAGGCAAAAAGGCGTCTACCGCAGGTAACTCTAAAGGCAGGTGCTCTTCTTTCACTCTGCGCGGCATGCCTTCAACAAAGTAAATTGGAATAGGCTCACCCCAATATCGTTGCCGTCCAAATACAGCATCTCTCAAACGAAAGTTTACTTGCGCTTTCCCTAAGTCCCTTTTCTCAATTTCATCGATAGCCTTGGCAATAGCATCCTGCACTTCGAGTCCATCCAAGAAATCACTATTTACTAATTTACCCTCCTTAGCATCATAGCTTTCTTCGGCAACATTTCCACCTGCAACAACCTCCTTTATGGGTAATTGAAAATGCTTGGCAAATGCCCAATCTCGGCTATCGTGACCTGGTACAGCCATTACGGCACCGGTACCGTACCCGGCTAGCACATAATCTGCAATCCAAACTGGCACTAGATCGCCACTAAAAGGGTGCTTTACGTAGGCTCCTGTAAATACCCCACTGATGCTTTTTACCTCAGTCATTCGGTCTCGCTCACTTTTGCGGGCGGCCGCTTCTTTGTAGGCTTCAACCGCCTCCTTTTGCTCCTCCGTGGTTATCTGGTCTACCAAATAATGTTCGGGAGCCAGAACCATAAAGCTAACCCCAAATATTGTATCCGGGCGAGTGGTAAAAATTTCAATTTTATCCTCGTGCCCGTGCAAATCAAAAAATACTGAAGCTCCTTTAGACTTGCCAATCCAGTTACGCTGACTTTCCTTTAAAGAATCCGACCAATCGATTTGGTCCAATCCTGCCAAAAGACGATCCGCATATGCAGTAATCCGCATACTCCACTGCATCATTTTCTTTTGCACTACGGGATGGCCTCCTCTTTCACTAAGCCCATCTTTCACCTCATCGTTCGCTAATACAGTTCCTAATGCTGGGCACCAGTTTACCGTGCTTTGAGAACGATATGCCAAGCGGTAATTCTGTAATATTTGTTCGCAGACCTTTTCATCATATCCTTCCCATTCTTCTGGGGTAAAATGCAAATCCTCTTCGCATGCAGCATTTAAGCCCGCGCTGCCGTTTTCATGGAAATACCAGATAAGTTCCTCAATAGGGCGCGCCTTTTCTTGGCTGTAATCATACCAAGAATCGAATAGCTGTAAAAAGATCCATTGCGTCCATTTGTAAAAAGAGGGATCGGAAGTACGCACTTCGCGGGACCAATCGAAAGAAAAACCAATCCGATCAAGCTGTTCTCGATAGCGCTTTATATTTTTCTCTGTTGTTACCGCTGGGTGCTGCCCGGTTTGAATTGCATATTGCTCGGCAGGCAAGCCAAATGAATCGTATCCCATTGGATGTAGTACATTGTAACCCTGGTGCCGCTTGTAACGAGATACAATATCGGAAGCGATATAGCCCAAAGGGTGACCAACGTGTAAGCCCGCTCCCGAAGGATAAGGGAACATGTCTAAAATGTAATACTTAGGCTTTTCACTTTGCTCTTCAGCGGCATACGATTTTTGACTCGCCCAATAGGCCTGCCACTTCTTTTCTATATCCTGAAACTTATAGTCCATCCGAAATAATTGAGGGTTACAAAATTACATTGCCTTCGCGGGCTTATCCTAATTTAGAAGGAAGGAATTGACAATTATCATGTTTGCCCCAAGCGCCTTTCCTATTTTTGCAAAAATATTTTCGCCATGGATCCTAATGCAGGCAAAAAAGATCTTATTAATCGATACAGTCGAGAAGAGCTTGAAGCTCGCCTAATGACCGAGGACTTTAATCGGGTAACCGTTTCATTTTACCGCTACGTAATCATTGACGAGCCCCAGGCTTTCCGAGACCAACTTTTTATGGAATGGTCTGAGTTTAACTGTTTAGGTCGAATTTACGTCGCTCGAGAGGGAATCAATGCCCAAATGAATGTTCCAGAACATCATTGGGAAGCCTTTGTGAAAAATGTACATTCCAAGCCTGAGTTAAAAGACATTCCTTTTAAAATTGCCGTCGAAGATGATGGCAAGTCCTTCCTGAAATTAGTGATAAAAGTGAGGGAACGTGTCCTAGCGGACGGTTTGCCAGACGATGCCTATGATGTTACTAATGTGGGCCACCACATGGATGCCAATGAATGGAATAAAGCCATAGAGGAAGGCGCCGTAGTTGTAGACATGCGCAATCACTATGAAAGTGAAATTGGCCATTTCGAAAACGCCATCTTACCTGAATCCGAAACTTTCCGAGAAGAATTGCCCGAAGTATTGGACAAATTAAAAGGAAAGGAAAACGAAAAAATCCTTCTGTATTGTACGGGTGGTATTCGTTGTGAAAAAACTTCTGCTTTTTTAAAGCATCATGGTTTTAAAGATGTAAATCAACTTCATGGCGGTATTATTGATTATGCGCGTCAAATCAAAACCAAGGAGCTTCCCAATAAATTTCACGGTAAAAATTTTGTGTTTGACGAACGCTTAGGAGAAAGCATTTCCAATGAAGTCATTTCCCATTGTCATCAATGCGGTGAACCTTGCGACAGCCATGTAAACTGCGCTAATGTTGCTTGCAATTTACTTTTTATTCAGTGCCCTAGCTGTGCAGAGAATTATGAAAAATGCTGCTCAGAAGATTGCCAAGAAGTCGTACACTTGAGTCCCGAAGAGCAAAAAGCACTGCGCGCGGGTAAAGAAGTTCGAAAGCGCTTCCACAGCCACCGTCGCTGGGATGAAATCCATCCGGAACCCAAAAACTGACAAATGTTCTTTTTCAGCTCTTTGCAAGAAAAGATATTTGAAAACTCTCAAAAATTCGAGTTATGCCCTTTTATCAAAAACTAGGAAG
>CBFHRN010000005.1:0-25822 GCA_965658275.1 Croceimicrobium sp. | reverse complement strand
AATTCCGCATAAGCGCCACACGACCTTTAAAAAAGAAGATGGCGGCCTCCATTACGAGCAGCTTTTCGGCACGGAAGGTTTTAGCGGAATGTCTTCCCTTCTTTATCATTTACACCGACCCACACAGGTGGTTTCGGTAAAAGCGGGAATCGATGTGAACCCGAAAGCGGCTATCGACCACAATATCACCAGTCGCATGTTAAAAGGCTTCCAGGTACCGCCTAAAGATGATTATTTAGAAAGCCGCACTCCTGTGCTTTTTAATAGCGATGTGCACATTAGCTTGGCGGCGCCTCGCAAAAGCTTAACCGAATATTTCTACAAGAACGCGGATGCGGATGAGATGCTTTTCATCCATCGCGGAACAGGGGTATTGAAAACGCTGATGGGGAATATCACTTTCGGTTACGGAGACTACTTGGTAATTCCTCGCGGAATGATTTATCAAATTCATTTCGATACGGAAGACAATCGTTTATTTATCCTTGACTCCTATCAACCTATTTACACTCCAAAACGCTACCGTAATTATTTTGGTCAGCTTTTAGAGCACAGCCCTTTCTGTGAAAGGGATATGCGCACACCTGAGGCCTTAGATGTGCATGACGAGAAAGGTGAATTTGTCGTGAAGACCAAGAAAGAAGGGATTTTACATGATGTGGTTTATGCTACACACCCTTTTGATGTTGTTGGCTGGGATGGATACAATTACCCTTATGCCTTTAACATTAAAGATTTTGAACCGATAACTGGCCGTGTTCATCAACCACCACCCGTACACCAAACTTTTGAAAGTGCGCAGTACGTGGTTTGCTCTTTCGTACCTAGACTTTATGATTACCACCCTGAGGCCATTCCAGCGCCTTACAACCACAGCAATATTGATAGTGACGAAGTGCTCTATTATGTAGATGGTGATTTTATGAGCCGAAATCATGTGGATAAAGGCTTTATTAGCTTGCATCCAGCTGGAATTCCTCATGGACCACACCCAGGCGCCTACGAAAGGAGCATTGGTCAAAAAGAGACTGAAGAATGGGCCGTAATGGTCGACACCTTCCGTCCCTTAAAGGTAACTCAAGCGGCGCTTGATATTCAATTGGGCGATTACTACCGTTCTTGGTTGGAAGAATAGGCCTTTAGGATTGTTTAACTTTGCCAAAATTTATTTAGAATGGATACCATTTACGATAACAGCTCTCTCAAATTAAAAAAGGAATTCCTCGACGCCGAAGACTTTCTACCTCTCAATGGTACCGACTACGTTGAATTGTACGTTGGAAACGCAAAACAAGCGGCACATTTCTATAAAACCGCCTTTGGCTTTCAATCTGTAGCCTATGCTGGATTGGAAACTGGTTTAAAGGATCGTGTTTCCTATGTTTTGCAACAGAATAAAATTCGATTGGTTTTGACCTCTCCATTGGGTCCGGGTGGTGCGATTAACGAACACCTCGAAAAACATGGCGACGGGGTAAAAAATGTAGCCCTTTGGGTAGATGACGCCACTAAAAGCTACGAAGAAACCACTGCTCGTGGTGCAGAGTCTGCTTTTGAACCCTATTCCATCGAAGACGAAAATGGTAAGGTGACCTTAAGCGGAATTAAAACCTACGGTGACACCATCCACATTTTTATAGAACGCAGTGCCTATGATGGCCCCTTCATGCCAGGTTACCGCGAGTGGAAAAGTGATTACAATCCAGCCGATGCAGGTTTAAAATACATCGACCACATGGTGGGTAATGTAGGCTGGGGTGAAATGAATAAGTGGGTAGACTTCTACGCACGAGTAATGGGATTTGCCCAACTCGTATCCTTTGACGATAAGGATATCTCAACCGAGTATACTGCTTTAATGTCTAAGGTAATGACCAATGGCAATGGCCGTATCAAGTTCCCGATTAATGAACCTGCTGAAGGCAAGAAAAAATCGCAGATCGAAGAATACATTGACTTTTATCAAGGGGCTGGAGTGCAGCATATCGCCGTAGCAACCGATGATATCATTACTACCATTGATCACCTCAAGGCCAATGGCGTCGAATTCTTGTATGTACCTGACACTTATTATGATGATCTATTAGATCGCGTAGGTGATATTGAAGAAGAAGTTGCAGAACTGCGCAAGCGTGGTATTTTAGTTGATCGCGATGACGAAGGTTATTTACTACAGCTTTTCACAAAACCCGTGGCCGATCGCCCAACTTTATTCTTTGAAATCATCCAAAGAAAAGGTGCTAAAAGCTTCGGCAAAGGAAACTTCAAAGCTTTATTTGAATCTATCGAAAGAGAGCAAGAAAGCCGAGGAACCCTTTAAACGCTGGCTTACCATATACTTAAACCCTGGCAACAAACAGTTGTCAGGGTTTTTTTTACGCTTTGAGGCAACCTTTTTAAAGTATCTTAGTGTCCTACAAATGATGAAAAACCTTGTGACCCGATTACTTATTCTCTGCCTCTTTAGTCCGTTTTACATGTTGGCTCAAGTGGAAATTTCAGGATTGGTTCTGGATGAAGAGGGCCACAGTCTACCCTTTGTTAATGTCACTATTAATGGTGGAAAACAAGGCTTTACCACCGACCTCGATGGTAAGTTTAATTTTAACTATTCCTCCGCCAATAAGCTTAAAAGTCTGCATTTCAGCTATATTGGATTTGAGCCAAAGGTAATTCGTGGCGAGGCCTTGAAACAGTTGCCCTTGAAGGTCGTACTGTTCGAAAAAACCACTGCCTTAGAGGAAGTCACCGTATTTCCTGGTGAGAACCCCGCCCATCGAATGATCAATAATGCGGTCACCAACAAGGAGCTTAACGACCCTAATAAACTGGAACGATTTAGCTACATCAGCTATAGCAAATTCTTAGTTACTATAAACCCCGACTCCATTGACCCGGCCATTGACACCATTATGCTTTCGGATCGACTGGACAGCTTGCAGCGAGATACCTTGCAAGTAGATACGATACAACGTATTGACAGCTCTGACTATGAGATGTATAACTTCTTCAGTAAAAGACATCTGTTTTTTATGGAGACCTTAACCGAACGAAAAGTTCGGAAACCACGAGATAATGAAACGGTATTAGCCCAAAGAGCCTCCGGTTTTCGCAATCCGATGTTTGCCCTTTTGGTAACCCAACTGCAGTCTTTTAGTTTTTACGAAGACTACATCGGCATTAGCGGAAGTGAATACCTTAACCCAATCAGTAAAGGCAGTACCCGACGTTATTTCTTTTTGATTGAAGATTCCGTTTACACGGCTGAAGGAGACACTATTTTCACCATAAGCTTCAGGCCCAAACCCAATAAAAGCTTTAAGGCTTTACAGGGAGTTATTTCACTAGACTCAAAAGATTGGGCCATTCGAAATGTGCGAGCAATGCCTGCACAAACTGATGCTCTGCCCATCGAAATTCGCCAAGAATATCAACGTTATGGGCCCCACACTTGGTTTCCAACTTCTTTCGAAGCGGACATAGACCTTAATATGATTTCCTTAAATACTTCAAGACCGCAAGCCTTAATGCGAAGGAAGCTCATGCGGATAGACCTAAACCCGGACTTAGAAGATGCTGACATCCCGAGGGTTGAACTAAGTATTGAACAGAAAGATGCCGCCGAGGTGGATAGCCTCTTAGCATTTTATCGATCCGAGGAACTAGATTCAATAGAAGCCGAAACCTATACTTTTATCGACAGCGTATCGGAGGCCGAAAATTTAGAACAGCAGTTAGGGGTTTTACTAACGGTAAGTAGAGGTTATATCCCTTGGGGCTATTTCAATTTCGATATTGGAAAAGTCGTTAATTATAATGTTTATGAGGGCTTTCGTTTAGGCCTAGATGTAGAAACAAACTCCAAGTTCTCCGAATGGTTTAGTTTAGGCGCCTATGGAGCTTATGGGTTTGGCGACAAAGCTTGGAAATACGGAGCTCGCTTTAAAATGGAGCTCCATAAGAATAGTCGCTGGGAAATTTTCGGGTCTTACCAACGAGACCTTTTTGAAAGTGCGAGCTTTACTATTCCCAGTATACTGCCAAACTCTGTTATTCAAAATAATTACCGCCGATTATACATTGAACAATGGGATCTTGCCGAAATCACCAAAGCAGGAATGCGCATCGACCCTATTCCGAGCTTAAGGCTTTCCCTAAACTTAGCGCATGAAAGAAGGCAAACTTTAGGAGACTATCGCTACCTAGACTTAAGTGCCGATCAAATCTTTCAGTTTACAGAGGCTCAAATAGGCTTACGGTATGCCCCAGAAGAAAAGTATGCGGAAACGCCCTTCGGTAAAATCAGAATTAAGGAAAGCACGCCTGTCTTTAATGTGTTTTATGCCCGCGGCTTAGACCAATGGAATGGTGATTTCAACTACGATCGACTCATCGTGCAAGGCGATTACCGCCGATTAAGCAGAGGTTATGGTGAGACCTTTGTGTGTCTTCGTGCTGCTAAAACTTGGGGAACTGTTCCCTACACCAAACTTTTTACACCACAAGCAAATTACAGAAATGTCGACAATTTCTTAGATGCTAATCTCGGAAGTATCGCTGACCGAAACTCTTTTGAAACCATGCGTTTCAATGAATTTTTAGCCGATGAAATTATCACCTTTATGTGGCGCCAAGATTTTCGCTCATCACTATTCCGATACCGTAACTTTTCGCCCCATATCGAAATTGTAAATCGCCTGGCCTGGGGCAATTTGAGCAACGGCGGCGCCCATGACTTCATAGGCTCAAAAAGCCTTGAAAAGCCCTTCTTCGAATCAGGTATAGAGTTGAATCGCCTTTATAACCCCAACTTTATGGGATTAGGCGTCGGTGTCTATTACCGATACGGCGCCAATCAACTACCAGAGTTAATGGACAATTTTGCCTTTAAACTTAGTTCCAAGTTTAGTTTTTAGGACCCAACAATAGACTTCTGCTTTTGTTAGCTTTGCAGCAAAATTGGCCCTAGCGGGAAGGGATGTTTACGAGAATCGCACGCATTATTTTACGAAATAGGATTAGAGCTCTAGCTCTTATCTTGCTTGCCAGCTTCTTTATGGCCTATCAAGGCCAGTTCGTCAATATCAGCTATAAGTTCTCCCGATTGCTTCCTGTAGACGATCCGGCTCAGATTGACTACGAAGATTTTCGAAGTCGCTTTAATCAAGTGGGAAACACTATGATTTTAGCGATCGACAGCTTTGATGTTTTTAGCCGCGAAAATTACCAGCCCTGGCAGCATTTGCAGGATCAACTGAACACTTTAGACGGAGTTGTTGGCACGCTCTCGCCCATTAATGCGCTTAATTTAAAACGGAACGATAGTCTTCAAGAATTGTGCTACGAGTCCATCAATTTCGAACTTAGAAATCGAAAATTAGATAGCATTCGAGCTCTTTACGAGGACCTCCCCTTTTACCACGGCTTACTGCGTAGTGAAGACAAACAGGTTCCCGTTATGCTAGTGCAAATAGACCCTGATCAGCTCTATAATGAGAACATTATTCGCATTGTAGAAAAAATAAAAATAATCGTCGCAAAGGCGGAGGAAGCAATAAACAGAGATATTAAAATCAGTGGACTTCCTCATATCCGAATGGCCAACACTAAAAAGGTTAGTACCGAAATTTTTTTACTGGTTGGACTTGCCTTATTGGTAACAGCTATCATTCTGTACTTCTTCTTAAGGAGTTTTAGAGCCATGCTCATTTCCATCGCTGTGGTAATAATGGGTGTTTTTTGGTCCTTTGGACTCATCTCTATCTTCGATTACGAGATCTCGATGCTGTCCTCCTTAATTCCCACTTTGGTCATCGTTATTGGTGTTCCTAATTGCATTTTTCTAATCAACAAATACCACAGTGAATACAAGGAGCATGGCAATCGAATAAAAGCCCTTCAAAGGGTTATAAGGAAAATCGGAGCCGCTACTTTAATGACGAACGCCACCACAGCACTCGGCTTCGCCTCCCTCATCCTCACAAACAGCGTTATTTTAAAACAATTCGGAGTCGTTGCGGCCATTAATATTTTGATGGTCTTTGTTATCTCCATAGTACTTATACCCGTTTTCTACAGCTTTGCCAGACCGCCCAAATCAAGGCATTACAGACACCTGGATAAAAATTGGATTCAAGGTTTTATAGATTGGCTGATTAATACCGCTATGTATCGTCGGCCCTACGTATACGCTGTTCTTATTTTATTGACCATTATTGGAATCATCGGGATTCGTAAAATCGAAACTACCGGGAATCTGAGCGAAGAATTCAAGAAAAGTGATCCCGTTTACAAGGACTTGCATTTTTTGGAAAATCGCTTTGGAGGAGTTGTCCCCTTAGAGATTGTAATTGACACGAAAAAACCTAAGGGCGCTTATAAAAATAACACACTAAAACGGATGGATCGCTGGCAAGATGCCATGAACGAAGTTCCTGGGCTAAGTAGGTCTGTGTCCATCGTTGATGGCTTAAAATTTGCCAAACAGGCTTATTACCGAGGCGAGCCAGACTTTTACTCCCTACCCAACAGCCAGGAACGCAACTTCATTTACTCTTTTATTCCTCGAGGACAAGACAAGCAAAATAGCGTGCTTAATACCTTGGTAGATAGCACCGGTCAGTACGCACGAATTACGATGCATGTCCGTGACATGGGTAAAGAGGAAAGTGCTTATTTACAAAAAGCGATTGCAGACAATGTAGCTAAAGAATTTCCGGAGGATCGATTTAATGTTACCGTCACCGGAGCCTGGGTGGTTTTCCAAAAAGGCACCACTTATCTAATCAAGAACTTATTTGTGAGCTTGGGTTTAGCTATCGCCGTTATTGCAATAGTAATGGCCTTTATCTTCCGTTCCTTTGCCATGGTTTTGGTAAGCTTAGTCCCAAACCTTTTTCCGCTGATTATGACAGCCGGCATCATGGGCTATTTTGGCATCCCGTTGAAGCCCTCCACTATTCTGGTTTTTAGTGTTGCCTTCGGCATAAGTATAGACGACACCATTCACTTTTTAGCCAAATACCGACAAGAACTTAAGATTACCAATTATAACATTGGGCAATCCGTTGTGTTGGCTATTCGTGAAATTGGAGTAAGTATGTTTTACACTTCGATAGTGCTGTTCTTTGGCTTCAGCGTATTTACTGCTTCCAGTTTTGGTGGGATTGTGGCGCTTGGCATCTTAGTCAGCATTACGCTTATCATCGCTATGATTGGTAATTTGCTGATATTACCCACATTATTGCTTAGCTTTGAGAAACTTATCATCAGTAAGTCCTTTACCGAACCTTACATCACTATTTACGATGAAGATTTGGAGGATGATGAAGATGACTAAGTATCAATAATCGCCTCACCTAAAAACGAATTTCATGAAAGGCATTATCCTAGCTGGTGGATCTGGCACGCGTTTGCATCCTTTAACCTTAGCGGTAAGTAAGCAGCTTATGCCCGTTTACGATAAGCCCATGATTTATTATCCGCTTAGCACCTTATTGCAAGCAGGTATTCGGGATATTCTCATTATTTCTACTCCTCATGATATGCCGATGTTTCAGAAGCTTTTAGGCGATGGAAGTAGAATTGGCTGTAATTTCTCCTATACCGTTCAGCATGAGCCAAATGGCTTAGCGCAAGCCTTTGTGCTTGGTGCAGACTTTATTGGCAGCGACAGCGCGGCCCTAGTTTTGGGCGATAATATTTTCTATGGTCTTAAAATGGCGGATCTCTTACAGGATAGTAAAGATCCTGATGGGGGCATCGTTTTCGCTTATCAGGTTTCCGATCCAGAACGATATGGTGTAGTGGATTTTGACGAGAATTTAAAGGCGATGTCTATCGAAGAAAAGCCTGCCAAACCTAAATCGCGCTATGCGGTACCGGGCTTATATTTCTATGATAATGATGTAGTGGAAATCGCCAAAAATTTAGAGCCTTCTGCGCGTGGTGAATACGAAATTACCGATGTAAATAAAGCCTACTTGGAGCAAGGTCGCCTTCACGTCGGAATACTAGACCGCGGAACGGCATGGTTAGATACCGGCACCTTCCCAAGTTTAATGCAAGCTGGTCAATTTGTACAGGTGATTGAAGAACGCCAGGGACTAAAAGTGGGCTGTATCGAAGAAATAGCATTCCAGCAAGGTTTTATCAATGAAGCACAGTTGGAAGAAATAGCACAACCCCTCCTGAAATCCGGTTACGGTAAATACCTTTTGGACTTAATCAAAGAAGAAGACAGTTAATGGATCGTTTCGATCACTACGTAAAACTGGTTGAAAATACCTTGGCTCGCCAAGATTTCGACCTCGAGCCCATTGAGCTTTATCGCCCTATTTCATATATCCTAGGTTTAGGTGGCAAGCGCTTAAGACCCGCCATGGTTTTGGCCGGTTGCGAGCTTTTCGAAGGAAAGGTTGAAGATGCTCTATTGCCTAGTTTGGGAGTCGAGATATTCCATAACTTTTCTTTGGTTCACGACGACATTATGGATGATGCCTCTTTACGAAGAGGTAAAAAAACCGTACATGAAAAGTGGAATACGAACATTGCCATTCTTTCGGGAGATGCAATGCTGGTAAAAGCTTATCAATACGTCGCGGAAGTGGATAAAGCTAAGTTACCTTCCGTTTTAAAGGTGTTCTCACAAACCGCCTTGGAAATCTGCGAAGGGCAGCAAATGGACATGAACTTCGAAGAGAGGCAAGACGTAAGTGAAGAAGAATACCTAGAAATGATTCGCTTAAAAACGGCAGTTTTATTGGGGGCTGCCTTGGAAATTGGAGCCCTCGTCGGCGGTGCTAACCATAACTCAGCGGAAAGCCTTTATGAATTTGGTGTTAATGCTGGTTTAGCTTTCCAAGTACAAGATGATTTACTAGATGCCTATGGAGATCCTCAAAAAGTAGGAAAAAAAGCGGGCGGAGATATTTTACAGGAAAAGAAAACCTTACTCATGATCTACGCAAAGGCTCTGGACCAAAAGGGCCTTTCCGAGCTTCAAGCTCGGAAGCTTGAGGGAGATCAGAAAGTAAAAGCCTTTTGCGCATTTTTCGATGCCTGTGGCGCTCGGGCTAAGGCCGAGGCAAAACGTGAAGAATTGTTAAATGCATCTTTGTCTGCCCTCGAAGAAGCCCATGGTAAAGATGTGCAACTTAAAGAGCAGCTCGCTCAGTTTGCAAAATGGCTGAGTCACCGCGATCGATAAATTTCTTAGCTCAGATTGAGCAAAGCCCCTCCAAAGGATACTTGTTAAACTCTTTAAGGCAACAACTAGCGAAAGACTTGGCTTTGGAAATCACAGCGATTCCTGAGTCTGGTTTGCTAGTATGGCTAAAATCTTGGCTGGACCAACGTTTGAGCGATCTGGACTTAGGGCAATTGCTATACACCATCGACCTAACTGAAAAAGGATACGAAACCAGCTATAAGCTAGCAAAAGCCATTCTAGAAAGAGAAGCGCAGAAAGTCATTTTTCGTGCCCAATACAGCGGTAAACTCTAAAAATAAATTTGGAAAATCGGCGTCCACGAAGTGGCATAGGGGGAAAACTCATCATGCAACAAATTGAGCCTTAAGCCAATCTGCGACATTCCTTTTCGGCCAATGGGGGTATAAAAACCTCCTTGAATCCAAAGTACTGGAGTCCAGCGATTTTCAACATTAAACGATCCCTGAAAAGGCTGGTAGATGTAGGCGTCATGATTCAACACCTCAAACTGACTCCCCAAAAATAATTGATTAAAAACCGTTACGGTCGCAAATAGATTTGGCCCGTGTACTTGATTCTCAAAATCCACCTCTACCGGACCTTGTAAAGTTAAAATTTGGTCCCACTTAGTGTAGTTGTACATATAACCAAGGCCTGCTATGAAATTATCGGTGACTTTATAACCCACCTGCGGCGCAAGAAACACATTTGTATTTACTCCAAAACTCAAACCTGCTCCTCCACCAAATACTATTCGATCCCAAATTGTAGGGGGCAATTCCGGTTGCTTCTGCGCCTGAGAAGTAGGCTCTTGCTCCTGCTTGGGAGCTTCAGGGGCCTCAGACTTTTTCTTAAAACGATCGCTTTGAGCACTTAATCCAAGCGACAAAAAGACCAAACAAATTAAATAAGGAAACTTAAGCTTCATACTTCAAAAGTAAACGTAAAATATAAATGTATATGATAAACGATTTTAAAGCTCTATCGTTAAGCAGGTCACATTATATTTATCTTAATTTTGTAGCCAATTTCGCGTAAGCAAATACCATGGATAGATTTTCCTTTCTCGGAGGAGTACACAGCGCATTTATCGACGAGCTTTATGAGCAGTATCTAAGCAGTCCCGATAGTATAGAGCCCTCTTGGCGAGCCTTTTTCCAAGGCTACGATTTTGCCAGAGAAGAATACAGTGAAGATGAGGCCCAAGACTATGCCTTAGGCTTAAACCACGCTCAAATTGTAGAAGAAATTCGAAAGGAGTTTCAGGTTCTTTCGCTTATTGACGCCTATCGCAATCGTGGCCACCTTTTTACGGCAACCAATCCGGTTCGCAGTCGCCGCGAGTATCATCCTAAACTGAACTTGGAAAATTTCGGTTTAAGCCAGGGAGACTTGAACAGCCCCTTCCAGGCTGCCAAAGAAATTGGATTTGAAGAAAGCAAGACCTTACAACAGATAATCAACCGCCTCGAAAAAGTTTACTGCCAGAGTATTGGCTTGGAATACATGCACCTCGGGGATCCAGAAAGAATTCAATGGGTTCAAAAACGGCTTCAAGTCGATGAGAACCACCCCAATTATACCAATGATGAGAAAAAACTCATCATCAAGAAATTAAATGAAGCTGTTGCTTTCGAGAATTTCATTAATCGAAAATTTGTTGGTCAAAAGCGCTTTTCTATTGAAGGTGCAGAAAGTCTAATTCCTGCCCTCGAATTTGGGATTCGTAAAGCTGCCACCTTAGGAGTAGAGGAGTTTGTAATGGGAATGGCGCATCGCGGACGTCTAAATGTACTGTCTAATATTTTTGGTAAGACCCAACGCGATATTTTTAGTGAATTTGAAGGAAAGAAATTTCATGAGGATGAGTTTGATGGTGACGTAAAATATCACTTAGGCTACACCACCACTCAAACTTTAGATAATGGCAAAACCATTAAGTTAAACTTATCCCCCAACCCATCTCACCTTGAAGCGGTAGATGCCGTGGTTAGTGGTATCGCTAGAGCCAAAATCAATACAGTTTACGAAAAAGACAACAAAAAAGTAATGCCAATCCTTATCCATGGAGATGCTGCCATAGCTGCCCAGGGTATTGTATACGAGGTATTACAAATGGAAACTTTAGATGGTTACCAAACAGGGGGAACCATTCATATTGTAATTAACAACCAAGTTGGTTTTACGACCAACTATTTAGATGCTCGTTCGAGTATATACTGTACGGATATTGCCAAAACTGTTCAGGCACCGGTATTACATGTAAATGGCGATGATGTTGAAGCGGTAATTCATGCAACTTTGTTTGCCATGGAATACCGTCAACGGTATAACCGCGATATTTTCATTGACCTATTGTGTTACCGTAAATATGGTCATAACGAAGGGGATGAACCTCGCTTTACACAACCTTTACTCTATAAGGCAATTAGTAAGCATCCCAACCCAAAAGATATTTACCGCAAAAAACTTGAAGAGCAAGGAGTCATCGATAAAGCCTTCATGAAAGAATTGGAGCAAAACTTTAAGGATGTTCTGGAAATGCGTTTCGATGAATCAAAGAAAATCGAACGCAATACCATCACCCAATTTATGGAGGATGAATGGGAAGGCTTCAGAACTGCTAGCCTTAATGATTGCCTTGATACTATAGACACAAGCTTCGATGCGAACAAACTGCGAGATATTGCTAAAACCATAACCACTCTTCCCGAAGACAAGAAGTTCTTTGTGAAAATGAAGAAGCTCTTGGCAGAACGCTGGAAAATGGTAGATGAACGCAATAGTCTGGATTGGGGCATGGCCGAATTATTGGCCTATGGCTCTCTAATTTCGGACGGCTATAACGTTCGTATATCGGGCGAAGACGCTGAAAGGGGTACTTTCTCCCACCGCCACGCGGTAATTAAGGTGGAGGACTCTGAAGAGGAATTAACGCTCCTCAATGAAATCCCGGGTCGGGAAGGTCGTTTTGCCATTTACAACTCTCTACTCTCAGAATATGGTGTGATGGGATTTGATTATGGCTATGCCATGACCTCTCCCGAAACCTTAGTTGTTTGGGAAGCTCAATTTGGGGACTTCTTTAATGGCGCTCAGATTATTGTCGATCAGTTTTTAAGTGCTGCGGAAGACAAATGGAAAGTTCAAAATGGCCTCGTTCTTTACTTACCCCATGGTTACGAAGGACAAGGTGCCGAACACTCCAGTGCTAGATTAGAGCGTTGGTTGCAGCAATGTGCTCAACTCAATATGCAAGTGGTAAACATTACTACTCCCGCTAACTTCTTCCATCTTTTACGTCGTCAGATGCTACGAGAATTCCGCAAGCCTTTGGTGATTATGACTCCCAAAAGTTTATTGCGTCACCCTAAAGTAGTAAGCACCGTGGAAGATTTGGCAGAAGGCAATTTCCAGACCCTCATCGACGATCCAAGAATTGAAGATAAGTCTAAGGTTAAAAAGCTCTTCTTCATGAGCGGAAAGTTTTACTACGACCTGGATAAAGCTCGTGACGAGCAGATGAAAGAGGATCGTGCCTTTATACGATTAGAGCAACTTTATCCCATGGATAATGCCAAAATCGAAGAAATCCATGCAAGCTATCCCAATGTAGAAGAAGTTTACTGGGCCCAAGAAGAGCCAAGAAACATGGGCGGCAGCTGGTATATTCAGATAAACTTCCCGTTATCTGTTAAAAAAGTAATTTCGCCTGCAGCGAGTGCAAGTACAGCAGCTGGTTCGTCTCAGCTTGCTGCGGCGCGCCAAGAGGCTATCATAAATGAAGTATTCAACGCCTAGATCAATAAATACCCATGAGCTTAGAAGTTAAAGTTCCATCACCCGGAGAATCGGTATCAGAAGTAGAAATCGCCAGTTGGTTGGTTTCGGATGGAGATTATGTTGAAAAAGATCAGGAAATCGCAGAAATCGATTCCGACAAAGCCACCTTGGCCCTACCTGCCGAAGAAGCAGGGGTGATTACCTTAAAGGTAGAAGAAGGCGAAGCGGTAGAGGTTGGTCAAGTGATTGCAGTTATCGACACCGAAGCAGCAGCGCCAGAAGGCGAAGCGACTCCTAAACAAGAAGCTGCAGAGCCCTCAAAAGAGGAGGCTCCAAAAACCGAAAATTCAGCACCGGCGGCTAAACAAGAAACTTATGCCAGTGGCAGTGCCTCTCCAGCTGCAAAGAAAATTATAAGTGAAAAAGGTCTAGACGCAAGCCAAATTAGTGGTACGGGTAGAGACGGGCGAATCACTAAAGAAGATGCCATCAAAGCAGAAGCTAGCATGGGAAGCCCTGGAAACGCACCTCGCGAATCCAGCAGCAGCCGTATGAGTAGTTTACGCCGTAAACTAGCCAAACGATTGGTAAGCGTGAAAAACGAAACGGCGATGCTAACTACATTCAATGAGGTAGACATGAAGCCTATCTTCGATTTACGCGCCGAGTATAAAGAAGACTTCAAATCTAAGCATGGCGTTGGACTTGGTTTTATGAGTTTCTTCACTTTAGCTGTTACCCGTGCGCTTAAAGAATTCCCTCAGGTCAATAGCATGATCGACGGAGATAACTTAGTTAGTTTTGATTATGCAGATATCAGCATCGCCGTAAGCGGACCTAAAGGTCTTATGGTTCCTGTAATTCGCAACGCTGAAACTATGAGTTTCGCTGGTGTAGAAAAAGAGATTAAGCGCTTAGCCACGCGAGTTCGGGATGGTAAAATCACCGTAGATGAGATGACTGGTGGTACGTTCACCATTACCAATGGTGGTGTCTTTGGATCTATGCTTTCTACCCCTATTATTAACCCTCCGCAGAGTGCTATTTTAGGGATGCATAACATTGTCGAGCGCCCAGTAGCCATTGATGGCGCGGTAACCATTCGTCCGATTATGTATGTGGCTCTCAGTTATGATCACCGTATTATTGACGGTCGCGAATCGGTGGGCTTCTTAGTAGCCGTTAAAGAGGCTTTAGAAAACCCAGGCGAACTGCTCATGAATAATGACCCTAAGAAAGCTTTAGGTTTGTAAAAATAGAACCTAAAGTTTAGGACCTAGATTGCAGATCTAAGTCGACAATAAAGAAAAAAGAAACCCCAAGACCTTAGTTGGTTCTCTGGGGTTTTCTTTTGAAAGATAATAGCTGTGGCAGGATGGAGGCAGGACTTGAAATGGAAAACCTTTAACTCTATGCTCTGCGCTCTAGGGCTCAAATGCTCAAGCATAAAAAAACCCCGACAAGAGCAAGACTCTGTCGGGGCTTCAACTAAGACTGTATATTCTTAATCCTCAAATACCTCTCCCTTACGAGTAGAATAGTTGATTTTTAAGGCTTCTGCTTTACGCAGTTCTTGCTTTATATCGGTTATTAAACCCATCTTCACATCCTCATCCGCCTTAATAGAAACGGTCATTAAAGGCCGCTCGGCCTCATTAATCGCTTCACGCTCGGTGATAACAAAGTTTTGGATTTCGTTTAACCTTGCAAAGGCATCATTTAATTGGACACGTGGTTCTGAACCCACCTGAGGTATGTAGGCCGCTTTTGGCTTCCCAACGTAAACATAAGTTACTAAAGACTTACGCTCTAGCTTCTTAATTTCCGTAGCCATTGGTTTTGTGTTTTCTACTTTAAGAGTTACCTCACGCATAACCGTGGATACCATAAAGAAGAAAAGCAACATAAAAACAATGTCTGGTAAAGAAGCGGTTGAAATCGCGGGTGTACCACCCCCAGTTTTCTTTTTAAACTTCGACATATTATCCTAAGCTTACTGGTTCTGCTTCCGAAATCTTTTGAGGGTAGGCCTCCTTGATTTCGTCTTGTTCACTGTCCTTGAGCTCATCAAAACTCTTCCCATACTTGCGTTGCGCGAGCTCTTCCCGCAATTCATTGTAGGCAGCAGCTAACTCATTTTGCACCGCGATATACATCTTATAGGATGTTCCACGGTCATTTTGCAATGAGATAATCGCTTTTCCTGGGTTATCTGAAGAGTTTGGGTTGCGGTCACCACCTTGGCAGTAATCACAAGATCCGTCACCGTTATTGTTCAAGAACTTCTTAGCCGCAGCTCTTACATCCTTGATATCCATGTAATCGTCCTCTACTAATAATTGGTTACGTGAGTTTACCAATACAGTAAAGATGTTTTTCTTACGAACCGGTGGAGTTTCTGGTAATTCTTCTGGTGGAGTCCATGGCGGCAACTTACGGTTGATCCCTGAGTCAACATCCATAGTGGTTGTCACCAAGAAGAAGATCAACAGCAAGAAGGCGATATCGGCCATCGAGCCGGCATTAATTTCGGGTAATGCACGCTTTGCCATAGTTCAAATATTATTTACTAAATAAACGAGAAACTTCTACGTAAAGAATAGCCAAAATAGCTACCGCTGTTAATACGTAAAAGGTGCCCAAGCCCATACCAACGCGCTTAGAGGTAGTTTCAGTAATACCTTCATCCGCAAACATGGTGGTGGCATCTGATCCATCGCTCAATGCATAGCTGAGTACGAATACTACAACCAAACCAGCGATACCGATCAAGGCACTTTTAGCCGCAGCTGGATTCTTAAGGATGTTAGCCACGGAAAAACCGAGGATACCAGCCACACAGATTCCAACTAGGACATAAGTTAAATATAATCCAGTATCAACCATGCTTTATTATTTTTTAGCCTCGTTACGTACCAATAGGTCTACCAAAGAAATAGAAGCATCTTCCATGGTATTTACGATAGAGTCAATTTTTGCAATAATGTAATTGTAGAAAATCTGTAAGATAATTGCTACAATCAGACCGAATACAGTGGTAAGAAGTGCTACTTTAATACCACCCGCTACCAATGATGGAGAAATATCACCCGCCGCTTCAATCGCGTCAAAGGCGTCAATCATACCAATTACAGTACCCATGAAACCAAGCATTGGTGCTAGAGCGATAAATAAAGAGATCCAAGAAACGTTACGCTCTAAAAGACCCATCTGTACAGATCCATAAGAAACGATGGTTTTCTCAACCATGTCGATTCCTTCGTGACTACGCTCAAGCCCTTGATAGAAGATACTTGCTACTGGACCACGAGTGTTACGACAAACTTCTTTGGCAGCTTCAACACCACCGTTTTGAAGGGCAACCTCAATATCGTCCAACAATTTTTTAGCGTTAGGAGTAGCTAAGTTTAAGTAAATGATACGCTCAATCGAGATTGCTAGACCAAGAATAAGAGTGATCAATACGATACCCATAAACTCGGCGCCACCTTCGATGAACTTCTCCTTTAATACTTGATGGAAGGTTTTATCCTCTTCCATTACTTCTTCCTCAGCAGGTGCTTCTTCAGCTGGAGCTTCTTCGGCTTGAGTCATAGCGGCAGAATCCGATGCAGCAGAATCGCTGGCAGTAGAATCCGCAACCGCCTCAGTAGTGGTAGAATCCATAGATCCTTCTTCCTGAGCCATCAGGTCAAAATTTCCGAAAGCCACCAAACCAATGATAGCCAAAATAGAGAGTGCTCTTTTCATTACAGTGTTCGTTGATTAAATTTTCGGTGAAAATAAAAAACTTGCTCGAAAGCTAAACCCCCTTTATCATTTTTTAAGAGGCTTTATGCTTACAAACGCCCAAATCTACAAGGTATTTTGGCTTCTTGTAAAATTTACATCAATAAATCCAACCCTTTTTCTAATTTTGCCGCCCCTTCCAGGGTATTTTAATGGTGAGGTGCATGAGTGGCTGAAATGGCACGCCTGGAAAGCGTGTGTACGGGAGACCGTACCGAGGGTTCGAATCCCTCTCTCACCGCTTTTACTCGCTGTAGCGAGTTTCAGCGGTCAAAGACCGCAAACTTGCGAAGGCGAGAAATATCAAATAAATAAATCCCGCACAGCGAAAGCTGTTGCGGGATTTTTTATGCGGCAAGAAGACCTCGGGGCTCTAATTGGGGTAAGCCGACAAACCATCAATGCCATCGAAAAAGGAAAATACGACCCAAGTCTTCCTACGGCCTTTCGCTTGGCAAAGGTCTTAGAAAAAAGTATTGAAGAGCTGTTTGAATTTGAAGAGAATTAGCTTAACTCGCCATTAAGGTTAGTGCCAAATTGTTCTTTAAATGCCTCGTTCTGATAGCCCTGACCAAGCAAGTACATAGTTTTGGTTAGGGCTGCTTCAAAGGTCATATCACCGGCACCGATTACACCGATTTCAAGATAATTTCGACCGGCTTGATACTTCACCATATCCACTTCACCAGCGGGACACTGGCTAACATTTAAAACTGGAATCCCTCTCTCTATCAAAGATTTTAAACCCTTCAAAAGCCAGGGTAAATCAGGTGCGTTTCCCGCTCCAAAGCTGCGAACTATTAATGCCTTCATTGCTGTGTTGGATAAATAAGGAGCAATTAAATCTTCCGTCATACCCGGAAAGCAGGTAAGAACCCCCACTCCGGCCTCTAATTTGGAAAGAACATGGAACGCGCCGACTGAGGAAGCAGCAATGGCATTGCGGTTGTACTTTATGCGAACTCCGGCCTCTGCCAACTTGGGGTAGTTGGGTGACTGAAAGGCTTCAAAGTCTTGGGAACTAACCTTGTGTAAGCGATTTCCTCGGTATAGGTCGTACTCAAAATAAACGGCTACTTCAGGAACCAAGGCGCCTCCTTCCTCATTTCGCGCCAAAGCAATTTCTAAACCACTCAAGATATTCTCCCGTGCATCACTTCTTGGAATACCAATGGGCAACTGACTTCCCGTTAAAATTACGGGCTTAGATAAATTTCGAAGCATAAAGCTCAAAGCCGAAGAGGTGTAAGCCATAGTATCGCTGCCATGCAATATTAAAAAGGCATCGTAGTAATCATAACCGTCTCGAATGCGATGGGCAATGCGCTGCCAATGCTCTAATTGCATATTGGAAGAGTCGATCGGCTCATCAAAGCTATCCGCATGAATCTCGCAATCAAAAGTTTCAAGCTCCGGAATATGCCTTAATAGATTTTCCAAGGCAAAAGGTATATAAGGACCTTCTGGATCTTTGCGGATCATACCTATGGTGCCACCGGTATAGAGCATTAAGACTTTGGACTTTCGGGTCATAAGCCAAATATTTTAAGGGCATTCTCGGTTGTAATCCGATCCAATTCTTCGAGCGGCATTTGGTAAATATCAGCCAACTTTTGAGCCACCAATTTTATATAGGAAGGCTCATTCCGCTTTCCTCGGAAGGGCGCTGGGGCCAAATAAGGAGCATCGGTTTCCAAAACCAAATCTTGAGGCTTTAAATCAGCCACCACCTTGTCTAAACCTCCATTTTTGAAAGTAACGACTCCACCAATACCTAGTTTCAAGTTTAAGCTTAGCGCCTGATGAGCCTGCTCCAAACTTCCTGTAAAGCAATGAAATATTCCCGACAGACCTACTCCTCGGTGCGATTCCAAAACTTCAAAAGTCTCTTCGAAGGCATCCCTACAATGAATCACAATAGGCAATGCCAATTCCTTCGCCTTAGTGATTTGGCGATCAAAAGCATCCTGTTGCTCCTTAATAAAGGTCTTATCCCAATAAAGGTCGATTCCAATTTCACCAACCGCATAATACTTGTAATTCGAATCAAGCTCAGACCAAACCAGGGCTAATTCTTCCTCATAGTCCTCTTTAACATGACTAGGATGTAATCCCATCATCGGATAAATATGAGAGTGGGCGTTCGCCAATTCCTTCAAAGGCTCAACACTCTCCTTGTCTATATTAGGCAGAAAGAGCTTTTGTACCCCCGCCTCCGAGGCACGCCTAAGCATCTCTAAACGGTCATCCGTAAAGTGATTGAGGTAGATATGGGTATGTGTGTCAATCATTGCCTGCGAATGTACTAAAAGCGGCGGTCTAGAAACAAAAAAGCGGCCTCCTTTGAGGCCGCTTTTCTGGCGGATAACCAATAGCTCTGCGAATATTTCTTAGAAACTAATCACGGCTTCCACAACAGCTCCGTTGAAGCTTCCTTCGTGAAGGATATCTGTTGTTGGATAGTCGCTATAAGTTTGGTTTACATATTCAGCTTTGAGCATAACGTTAGGAGTCATATACCAACCTGCTGCGATAGCAAAGCGAGCCACGCTCACCTCTGTAGGATCTGCATTTGGGTTGAAGTTTCGCAATTGACCATTTACAGTATTGTAACGACCACCTACGTAGTATTTTTCATTTTCACCAAAACGATACACAGCTTCAGCATACAATTGAGTGTAGCTGCGAGTTTCAGCTTCAGCGCTAATTTTACCGCTGGCCATTTCATAGGCACCGAATACTTCTAAACCTTTGAATTTAACGAATGGGTTAATCATGATTGACGTTACCTCATTGATAAAGCTTGGGTTTACACGACCAGAACGGAAAGAGCTAACTGGAGAAGATCCATCTGCTTCCATAACAAGGTAATAACGGCTACCACCACGATCGGCAAAGTATAAGTAATTGGTATTACCATCCGCAGAACCGTAGTAAGAAGCGGTTAAGCGAACGCGTAAGTCTTCATTCATTTGCTTATCCCATCCTGCTTTAGCTAAAATAGCTGGGGTATAATTATCATTGGCAGCTACACTTTGGTTTAGTTTACCATTGGTAGCACCAATCATTACTAAGAAGTCACCAGGAGTGAAGTAAATCTCAGCACCAGCTTCTGTCGTAAAGGCATCCATTAAAAGGTTACCCACAAATGGGTTGTAAATCGCACGAGCATTATCACTTCTGCGGAAGTGAGCATCGCCGTAGTTCATTTCCATTAAACCCATTTTAATGGTAGTAAAGTCCATAATGTTCTCTAACAAACCTTCACTAATCCAGTTAAGGTTGCTTACTTGAACATAACCGCCTTTTACCCAGCTTTCAGGGTGGTGACGAGAAGACAGATAAGTACGCATGTGCATGCGCATACCGTCAGCAAGTGCAACGTCAACATCTAAGTTAGCCGTTGGTAAGTTGAAGTTATTTCCAATATTAATTAACTGATTAGTTGAGTCGTTTAAAGGAGTGTTCTCATGAGATAAAGCTTGCATCTGAACCGCAAAGGCACCGCCCAAGCGAACTTTGAAACCATCCCATTTGATATCGTCGCCAAGGGCTTCGAATTGATTGATGCCTCGAGAATCACGGTAACGGAATTGTTGAATGTCACGATCATCCCATTGGGCAGATACAAGGTTGGAGGCTAGAAATAAAACCCCAACGATTACAGATTTAACTAGCGCTTTCATAAGCTTATAGATTTAGTTGTAGTTAATTGAAAAGTTAATTGTGATCTCATCGCCTGTAGTAACAGCGCCCATCATAAAACTGGGGGCTTCTACATCAAAACTGCTCATATTAAAGGTGGTGGATCCACTCAGGATCATAGCTCCATTAGAGAGCACTTTTACAGTGATGGGAATGTTTAAGATTCTTTCTTTACCCGCTACCTCAAGCTTTCCTCGCGAAACGGCATGGAAAGCATTGGCATCGGTTTTACTTACTTCCTTTATAGAAATTAATTGATAATGAATGTTTTGATGACTCTTGTACTTTAAGGCTTTATAGGCATTGCGGTCCATAGGGCCTTTTCCACTTTTTAAAGCCTCCACGGGTACGGTCAGCTTTAAGTTTTTGATGTCCAAGGAATCAGCATAAAGATCCACATTCATGGTTCCCTTTAAATCGACCGCCTTCATTTCCCAATCGTGCAAAGTGGAAGTGCCAAGTATTGACATTTCGGAAGCAGCAGCATTGGTTTTAAAGGTTTTGATTACGCCCTCTTTAGGGGCAGTGAATGCCAGTAGTCCAATTAAAAGCAGCGTTATTTTCATGGCTTCGTGATTTACATCACAAATGTGCTGCGGGATTTTAAGTAGAACTATGATTGAAATCAGCTAAATAACTGAGTTTTATCAGTTTTTATAACTTACTGATAATAAGCTTTATACGCTGGTCTAAGCTTGTCCCTCAGCTGTTTAAGGTATAAAAAACCGTTTGCACGGAAGTATTCTCGACCTGCAACCCAAAATAAAATACCGGGAACCGAGAGCATTCTATTCTGTGCCGCCAACTCTCTATGCTGCTCAATATTTAAATACCGAAGCTGCAAATTTGGAAACTCATCTTCTACCAATGCCTTTACCTTCGGCCACAAATCATGGCATATGGCACAATTGGGACCGTAAAAATACCAGAGTTCTAGTTTTTGATTTTCCATCTTTGTAGCATGCAAAATGAGCTAACAAAGATAATCCTTGCCAAGAGGCCCAAGGAAGAATCACTGCAATATTGCCGAAGCCATAATGCCTGGCAGGAATTAGCTTCTTTATCACTTCATCCCGACTATAATTTAGCCTGGCGTGCGACTTGGTTGCTTAGTCATCTTTCCGCGCAAGAATTAAAAGGACTGGATTTAAACATCGCTCAACTAATAAAGCAGGCACAAAGCCAAGGTCATTCTTTACAAAGAGAAACCTTAAAATTACTTGCAAAGCTCTCCATTCCCGAAGAACGCTTAAGCGCCTACTTCGATTGGGCTGAAGAAATTTGGATGGATATTAAGATGCAAAGCTCCGTTCGCATTACCGCCTTAAAAGCGATGGCACGAGTTGCGGCAGCCTATCCCGAACTTAAGTCAGAGATCATTGCCCTAAGTGACCAAGAGCTTATTAGTCCGCTTAGCCCAGGAATAAGCAGACAAGCCCGTGCTATTTTTCAATCTCTTGATAATTCGTGACGAGCAATGTAGGCCGACCTTAAAGTCGTAAACAATACCACCGTTACGGAACTAATGGGCATCAGAATAGCGGCCATCACAGGGGATAAATATCCCATCAAGGCAATAAGAACACCAATAATATTGTAGAAAAAAGAGATGGCAAAGGCAGCATAAACTACCTTCTGGGATCGCTTGGAAAGGGCAATAAATTGGGCCATCTTTGGAAAAGCGTCGGCCATTAATAAGGCATCGCTTGCTGGGAAAAAGCTAATATCTTTCTCGCAGAGGCTAATCCCAACTTCACTTTGTTGCAAGGCACCTGCATCATTCAAGCCGTCTCCGAGCATTAATACCTTCTGACCTTTTTTCTGTAAATCCTTTAGATATTCCAGTTTTTGATGTGGGCTGCAATTAAAAACCATTTTGGCTTTAGATTTAAATAAAGCATTAAAACGCCGCGCCTCCGCATCATTATCACCACTTAAAACACTCAGTTGATAATCCCCTGCCAGGCCATTAGCTATTTCCTCCAAATTCTCCCGCGTATCTTGATAGAAGCTAAAATATCCTAGAACCTTTCCGTCTTTTTCGACGTAAACTGAGGTCGTACTTGCCGTGTCCGTTAAGTTTAAAAAAGATGCTTTTCCCAGCCGAAAATAAGAAGCTCGCACTCGGGCACCCACCCCTTCACCTGAAGCTTCTTCGAATTGAAGTACGGCATTAGCGTCAGCCTTGGCAATATCTAAATGTTGTAAAAGAACTTTAGCCAGTGGGTGCTGGGCATTGAGAGCGATGGTTGCAATGGACCATCGGTCTTCAAAGTGTAAATCATCACCATGCCATTTAACCTGAATCGCATCATTCTTAGTAAGTGTCCCTGTTTTATCAAATACAATATGATCTACTTTCACCAAATCGCTAAGTACCGAACTGCTCTTTAGGAAAAAGCCATAGCGGCCAAACCAGCGCATCATACTCCCGCTAGCAAAAGGCTCGGCCAGCGCTAAGGCACAAGGGCATGCCACAATTAAAACAGAGGTAAAAACTAAAACCGCTTGCGAAGGCCCTTCAGACCACCAATAAAGGGCTCCGCCCAAGGCAAGTAACAATATAATAGGAGTGAAATATTGACTTACGTTATCACTAAAACTTCGACTCTGCTTTTTCTCTTGGGCAAAAGCATCTTGTGCCCAGAGGGATGATAAGTAGGAGTGATCTACGGAACTAGTTACTTCAAAACGGGCAGAAGTCCCAACCTGCCTGGCACCTGCAAAAACCTTTTCACCTTTCAACTTGATGACAGGCAAGCTTTCGCCGGATAAATAAGAGTAGTCCAATTCGGCCTTCTCGGAAAGAAGCCTACTATCAGCCGCCAGAACTTCCCCTGCTTTTACCAGTATTTTGTCGCCCTCTTCTAAATCGTCAATGCTAACTGGCTTAGAGCTGCCATCTGGTAAAACTTTAGTCGCTGCCAAAGGTAAAAAGGAACGCAAATCGCGGTCGAACGAAAAGTTACGATAGGTCTTAGCTTGATACCATTTCCCAATCAGTAAAAAAAAGACCAATGCGGTTAAACTATCAAAATATCCCGAACCCACATGGGCAAGAACTTCATAGGCACTTCGTATAAATAAAACGGTAATCCCTAAACCAATAGGAAGATCAATACTTAAGGCTCCGGCGCGCAAAGATTTGAAAGCGGTAGTAAAATAATCGCGGGCTGAATAAATCACCACGGGCATACTAAAGCCCATCATTAAATAGCGAAAGAAGACCTGAAGCTCGGCATCATAAGCTAAACTTTGATCCAAATACTCAGGAAGGGCTAAAAGCATGGTATTACCAAAGAAAAAGCCCGCTACCCCTAATTGTAATAAGAGGGTGTTTCTAGACTTACGGCTTCCCTCTAAATGAGTCTTAAAATCTGGACGATAACCGATGTAATCCAAAATAGCCGCAATCTGCGACAAGCTTATCTTTGAGTTATCAAAATGGATATCGGCTTCTTTCTTCGAAAAATGAACTTGAACCTGAATGATCCCTTCCTCAAGCTCCGATAAGTTTTCCAATAAATAAATACAGGAAGAACAATGAATCGCAGGTAAATGAATGGCAATACGGCTATGATGCCCGTCTTCGAATCGGCAGAGCTTTTGCCGAATAGTAGGCTCATCCAAATAGAAATAAGGCTCCAGTTTTAACTGACGGTGATCAATTATCGACTGATTGGAGTCCATAAGTTCATCCACCACCTTGCACCCGTAACAGCAATAGTGCTTGCCCGAATCATCTCCAAGAACGGGCTCCGTTATGGGCTGCTTGCAATGGCTGCATTCTAAGAGTATTTCTTTGGACATAGGCACAAAAGTGACGAAGCTATCCTTGCTTCAAAATGACTTTTATCATATATTTGATTGACCAAACACACCTAAGAAAGATTCCACTTGGAAACACCTATTCGCTGCCAATTATGCTCTCATCTTCCTGGAAGCGCCTTTCATGGCCTCAAAAATGAAGCGCTTGATGAAATCAGTCAATTAAAAACCTGTGTCTCATTTCGAAAGGGACAGGTAATTATGCATGAAGGAGCTCGTCCGCAAGGCGTTTACTGCGTACACCGGGGAAAAATTAAGTTGTACACTTTGGGTACGGAAGGTAAGGAGCAAATTATTCGATTTGTTACCAAAGGAGATCTCATTGGTTATCGAAGTATTTTAAGTGATGAGCCCATTAGCGCCTCAGCCACCGCCCTAGAAGATACTCACGCTTGCTACATTCCTAAATCTTCTTTCTTTAAAGTAATTGAGGACAATCCCAAGTTTTCTCTAAATATGCTGCAACTTTCTTGTCACGAATTAGGGGAAGCGGGTAAGATGATTACCAGTTTAGCTCAGAAAAGTGTAAAGGAAAGACTGGCCGAAATTCTTTTGATCTTACGCACCACCTTTGGAGAAGATGATGATGGTTACTTAAATATTAGCCTCACTCGCGAAGAAATTGCCAATATGGTTGGTACTGCAACCGAATCGGTAATCCGTCTTATTTCTGAGCTTCGGAAAGATGGCTTTATTGATAGCAAAGGCAAGCGCATTAAAGTGAATGATGGTAGTGCCTTGCGAGAAATTGCCTCCGTTTTTGAATAACTGATAAATATCATTTGCCTCTTTTTAAGGCCACCCTACCTTCGTTTTCAAGAATTTGGAGGTGAACATTAATATCATTAAATCAAGACTACAGGTAATTTTACCTTTTGAAGCCAGCGCTTTGATATTAGAAGAGGTGGCGCTTCAAAGCAGCTACATACCATTTAATGGTATAGGTGAATACCTTTTCAGGAAGGGTGACAATGCCCTAGGTTTTTACTGGGTTTTAGCTGGAGAAGTCGAAGTTATTATCCCCGGCAAAAGATCGATTCGCTTAAAAGCGGGTGATATGGTGGGTTTAGATTCATTTATTGAAGACGAGCCTATGCCTTTTGACATCCTCAGCTCTTCCTCCAAATTAGAGTGCATTTTCATTGATCGCCGTTGCTACAATCGCATGCGCGAGCACTCCGAATTCAATCGTTATATGAATCAAATGGTGCTGAATTGTTTGCGCAATTATCGAGTGCTTTTGATTCCCGAAGAAAAGGTTTATTTCTAAGCCCTCAATTTCTATCTTGGCCCCACAATTATTCGTATGCAAGATATCGACGTACTAATTGTTGGCGCTGGTCCGGCTGGAAGTACACTCTCTCATTTCTTATTGAAAGAAGGCATTGAGCATTTATTGATCGATAAGTCCAGCTTTCCGCGCGATAAAATTTGCGGGGATGGGATTACAGTCGATGTAATTAATGTCTTAAAACGGATAAACCCGGAGCTTCCTCAAAAATTTGC
>CBFHRN010000004.1:0-66564 GCA_965658275.1 Croceimicrobium sp. | reverse complement strand
AGTCAAAACAGTTGTAACCTTGGAATACCGGAATTTGATGAACGGTAGCCACCCCATTGGTAATGGAATCTTCGCCAAAGAAGTAAGCCATGTTGTACTGGGTTTTCATCGAATCGATGTCAGCCTGGGTGAAGTTCTGCAGCTGCGCGTTATTACTGGCAGCTGTCATGGATACCCTAGGACCAGAAGCCGAGTTAGGATTACAGTTCGCCGTTACGGGTACCTGAATCTCACGTACTGTTTCACCGATATTAAGCCATTGCAGTGTTATGGGGTCGAAACGCCAGTCTTCTACCACTATCTTCACAACATAAGATCCTTGTTGAGAAGGGCTAAAACGGAAGATACCGGACTGTTGATCAATTACAATCCCAGTAGAACTTGGGAAGGGAGCATTAACAGTAAAGCCCATTGAAAATGGAATATTAGTTCCCGGTCCACAAACGGTTCCCTGTTGTGGATGACCAAAGCGGTAGCGGATACTATCGTTGTCTAGGTCAATCGCAGCTTGGATAAACTCAAAAGGTTTGGCACCGGGCTGCGTTAAGCAGAATGCTTTACCGGCTGGAGCCTGAATTTCTGGAGAGGAGCTCTCCCCTAAAGTATTGTTCAACTTCGCCTCTAAGTACATATTGGGCGAGTTAGCTAAGTTCGTCGATTGGTCACGGCAACAAACGGCATTTGCGGTAAATTTAAAGTCGCCACAAGCACCTGGAAGTGAGGCAAAGCCCGAAAATTTGTGCACCGATAAATCCTTGTAGGATGGATCCGTAGCATTGGCACATTCGTCCAAGCCTTGTACGACCCAACCCCCTGTATTGTCATTTGGCGAAGCTTGACCCGCCGGTGGCATCAGTCGGTTTAGAGTAACGTTTACGTTGGGAAAACAACTACTTGTAATACAAACCACCTGAGTAGTTTGGGTAATTGGGATTCCCCCGTTATTGCGGTACCAGTTTACAAATACCTCATAACGACTAGAGTCGGCGGGGATCGGTGCCCAGCGATAGAAAATTTCACCACTGGAAAAGTGAGAAGCTTTTAACTCCCCAGAAAAACTAGCTACAAGGATAAGCGCTAAGAGGCCTAATAATCTTTTCAATTTCATAGATCCGAACTTTGGACCGTAAAAGTAAAGGATAGAACTAAGTATGCAAAGGCCAATGGGCTATCAATCAGTAAAAGTGTGTTTTGAATGTGTTTTAGGGACTATTTAAGAATAAATTAATCTGCATTAAGCTTTTACGTACTTTCGCAAAAATTTGAAATTGTCGCTCATATGGAGATGAAAAAGATCCGCAACTTCTGCATTATTGCTCACATCGACCATGGTAAAAGCACTTTGGCCGATCGTCTTTTGGAGCAAACGCAGACTGTTTCCGATCGGGAGAAGAAGAATCAGTTGCTGGATGATATGGATTTGGAGCGTGAGCGTGGGATTACCATTAAGAGCCATGCTATTCAAATGAATTACTTGGCCAAAGACGGCGTGGAGTACACTTTGAACTTGATTGACACCCCCGGCCATGTTGATTTCTCTTACGAAGTTTCTCGTGCTATTGCCGCTTGTGAAGGGGCATTATTGGTAGTAGACGCTGCTCAAGGAATACAAGCACAGACCATTTCCAACCTATATTTAGCGCTGGAGCATGATTTAGAGATTGTTCCCGTATTAAATAAGATAGATTTACCAAGTGCGAATCCCGAGGAGGTCAAAGACCAGATTATAGATTTAATTGGTTGCGAAGATGAAGATATCCTCCTTGCTTCAGCGAAGACAGGCTTGGGTATTGCGGATATTTTAGAGGCGATTATTGACCGGGTTCCAAACCCAGTCGGTGATCCCGAAGCTCCCCTTCAAGCCTTGATCTTTGATTCAGTTTTTAACCCTTATCGAGGAATTGAAGCCTTCTTTAAAGTGGTTAATGGAACCATCAAAAAAGGTCAGCAGGTAAAGTTCATGAATACGGGAAGCAAATATCATGCAGATGAAATCGGCGTTCTTCGCTTAACCCAAGAATCGAAGAAGGAAATTAGCACCGGAAATGTGGGTTACATTATTTCCGGGATTAAAGAAGCAAAAGAGGTGAAGGTTGGAGACACCATTACGAGTGTGGACCAACCGGCATCAGTTGCAATTGAGGGTTTCGAGAATGTAAAACCAATGGTTTTCGCGGGAATCTATCCGGTTGATACGGAGGACTTTGAAGAATTACGAGCCTCCTTAGAAAAGCTTCAATTAAACGATGCGTCACTTACCTTTGAGCCAGAATCCTCAGCAGCACTAGGTTTTGGGTTCCGATGCGGTTTCTTGGGAATGTTGCATATGGAAATCATCCAAGAGCGATTAGAACGTGAGTTTAACATGACGGTAATCACAACCGTTCCAAACGTTAGTTATTATTCGTTCATGAAGAAGGATCCCGACACTAGGGTTATAATTAATAATCCATCTGAGTTTCCGGATCCAACCAAAATGGAGCGCATTGAAGAGCCCTACATCAAAGCCCAAATCATTACTAAGGCCGATTATGTGGGAGCAGTAATGAACTTGGCAATTGAGAAGCGTGGTATCTTAAAGAATCAAATTTATCTTACTTCGGAAAGAGTAGAAATGACCTTTGATATGCCTTTAGCAGAGATCGTTTTCGATTTTTACGACCGACTTAAATCCATTTCTCGCGGCTATGCATCTTTTGATTATCACCCAATTGGTTACCAAGAAAGTGATATGGTTAAGGTAGATGTGCTTTTAAATGGGGATCCCGTGGATGCCCTTTCAGCTTTGATTCACCGTTCCAATGCCTATGATATCGGTAAGAAGATTTGCGAGAAACTGAAAGAGCTTATACCCCGTCAGCAGTTTATGATTGCTATTCAGGCTGCTATTGGCGCAAAAATTATTGCTCGTGAAACACTAAGTGCCCTACGTAAAGATGTAACGGCAAAGTGTTACGGTGGTGATATTTCTAGGAAACGTAAACTTCTCGAAAAGCAAAAAGCCGGTAAAAAGCGCATGCGCCAGGTTGGTAATGTTGAAATACCTCAGCAGGCCTTCCTCGCTGTTCTCAAACTGAACGACTAAAATCCGAGACTGTCCTTTACTCTTTGCAATACCTCTCGAGCAATCGGACGTACTTTGTTTGCACCTGTTTGCAATCTCACTTCGATCTCAGAGGGATTGCTGATGAGCGCATCGTAACGTTTCCGTGCATCGCCATAACGATCATGGATTAGTTCCAATAGTGCTTTCTTAGCATGACCGTAGCCATAGTTTCCACCACGGTAATTTGCTCTCATATCCTCAATCTGTTTATCATCTCCCAAAAGGGAATACAATGCGAAAACATGACAAGTATCGGGGTCCTTGGGCTCCTCAAGTGGGGTGCTATCGGTAAGAATACCCATAACCTGCTTTTTTAAAACTTTGGCAGATGCGAAAATATCGATGGTATTACCGTAGCTTTTACTCATTTTCTGCCCATCGGTGCCAGGCACTGTTTTCACGGAATCGCGAATAACGGATTCAGGTAATTTTAATACCTCGCTCCCAACGGCACGATTTAATGCGCCCGCCATATCACGAGTCATTTCCAAGTGCTGCTTTTGATCTTTACCTACTGGAACCTGATCGGCGTCGTAAAGCAGAATATCCGCCGCCATTAGAACGGGATAAGTAAAAAGACCAGCATTAATATCACTAAGGCGATCACTTTTATCCTTAAAACTATGAGCATTAGTCAGCATGGGATAAGGCGTAAAGCAGGATAAGTACCAACTTAGTTCGGTTACTTCTGGAATATCACTTTGGCGGTAGAAGAAGTTTTTAGCGTCATCAAAGCCTAGCGCCAACCAAGCAGCAGCCACGGCATATACACTTTCTTTGCGCTTTTGAGCATCCTTTACGGAGGTAAGAGAGTGTAAATCAGCAATAAAAAAGAAAGATTCGTTTTGAGGGTCTTCGGATAATTCTATTCCAGGTTCAATAGCCCCTAAGGCATTTCCAAGGTGAGGAATACCGCTACTTTGAATACCTGTTAATACACGCGCCATGGTTTATTCCAATTTTGAAGCACAAATGTAAGAAGCCCGTCGGCATGAGCGGTCATTATTTTATTTTTGCCGAGTTCAAGATGAGATATATCCTAGCCCCTTTATACCGAGTTTGGTTTTACATCGCAGTATTTATAGCGATTGTAGCTGTGTTACCCTTTATTTTATGGGCTTCCAGTTCGCCTAAACATTACCTTAAGTTTTTCTATTATGAGCGAATCTGGGCGCGAATAGTACTATTCTTAATGGGTTATCGCGTAAAAGTTAATTGGGCTCAGAGGCCGGACTCGAAAGGGCAGTACATCCTTTGTGCGAATCATACGAGTATGCTGGATATTATGCTCACCTTGGCGGTCTTTCCCTTTCCCTTCTTATTCATCGGTAAAAAAGAGCTGGCCAAGCTTCCCATTTTTGGTTATTTCTACAAACGCACCAATATTCTAGTGGACCGATCTAGTTTAAGCAGCCGTAAACTAACCTATCAGTTAGCTGGTGAAAAACTGGATGAAGGCCTAGGGGTTTGTATTTATCCTGAAGGCATGGCGCCAAGAGGCGATATAATGTTGGCGCCATTTAAGAGTGGGGCTTTTCGATTGTCGGCTACTAAAGGAGTAACTATTATTCCCGCGGCCTTCCACGATTGTAAGCGACGGTTGCCCTATGATAATTTTAGAGGCAAACCCGGAACTTTACGTGTAGACGTACTGCCATTCCTTGAGCCAAAAGCAGATAATCAAGAAGAAGCTCTTCGGCTTCAAAAAGAATGTTACCGTATTATTTTGCAATCTTTGCAGCAGAATTAGATCAACATGAAAATCTCCAAAGAAGAGGTAAAAAAGTTAGCCCATTTAGCACGATTGGAATTTAGCGAGCAAGAGATTGAAGACATGCAAAACGACATGGACAAAATCTTGGGTTTCGTTGATAAAATAAGTGAGCTTGATTTAGAGGGTGTGGAGCCTTTGATCTATATGACCGATGATCGCAATGTTATGCGAAAAGACGAGGTGGAACAGGTGATTAGTAAAGATGAAGCACTCAAAAATGCACCAGATAAAGACACCGATTATTTCCGGGTTCCCAAGGTCTTAAAACGCGAAGAGGATTAATAGGCCTCGTACTTAAAATCGCGAATTACAATTTCCGGTTTTTCCTTTTCTAAGGTCTTCTCCAGACCTAAAATCCAAAGATTGATGTGAGCCTGCACACCGACTCCAGGCTTTGGCACTTTTATAGGATCCGATCGTTTGCCGTCTGCCGACTTAATCCGGGCAGGGTTTTTAAAGCTGTAATGAAAGCGATCCATTAAATTTTCCTGCAGGGTATTTTTTCCTAGATAGCTGTAAAAGCTTACCGAGGTATCACGCCATTCCATCACATGCGTGCGGATTCCACTTAATTCTTTGGCGCTTAGCTTTGAAGAGTAACTGCGTTCTAAATGCAATCTTTCTAGAGCAACTGGATGTATGGAGTAGTGCATTAAACTTTCCGCTAAAGGAAAGCCCCACTTTGAAAATTCAATATCAATTTCGCTATTCGCTTGAGTGTCGAAACTACTATGGTCCCAGGTAAATAGGCCTAAGACTACTTTGGGGTCAAAGTCATGAAAGTCGGCTTCAATCTCATAGGTGTACCGACCATAACCTAAGGTGTCCCTAGTATTAAGCTCCACACAATAGAGGCTTCCATCGCGTTCAGTAATTTTTAGATGTAAGTGGCCTCGAAGATCTACAAATAGGTTCTTTTTAGAGCCGCCGAAGAAATTATTTCCAGGTCCTCTGCGGAAATTCCCTGTTTTAACCTGCCATTGCCTTTCGGCGAATTCTATTCGAGTTTCACCCTCTGTCAATTGAGCCCCGCTTCGACATGAAGTAAAGGTGTATGATAAAATCAGAATGAAAAGGGTCGCTCGAATATGCACATTACTAAGATGCGAATTTTTAAGCTCTTTATTGTGTCTCGAGAGGGTTCAATAAAAAACCCTGACCAGTGATAACTGCGTCAGGGTTTCAAATTTATTAAAGAGCTGGTTTACACCAATCCTTGATCTAGCATGGCGTCTGCCACTTTTACGAAACCTGCGATATTGGCGCCTTTTACGTAATCAACATAGCCTTCTGCATCAGTTCCATATTTACGAGCGTTCTCGTGAATACTGGTCATGATTTCTCGAAGCTTAGAGTCTACTTCTTCAGCAGCCCAATTTAAACGCTGACTATTTTGAGCCATTTCAAGGGCCGAGGTTGCCACACCTCCTGCATTGGAGGCCTTACCAGGAGCAAATAAAATTTTAGCTTCATGGAAGGCGGCAATTGCTTCTGGAGTGCTAGGCATGTTTGCGCCTTCTGAAACAGCCATACAGCCATTAGACAGAAGTTTTTTAGCATCCTCGCCGTCCAATTCATTCTGAGTAGCACAAGGAAGAGCAATGTCTACTTTGTGACCCCAAGGACGCTCTCCAGCGTGGAACTCAACTCCATCGAATTTGTCTGCTACTTCATGAATACGTCCACGACGAACGTTTTTCAAGTCCATAACAAAATCGAGCATTTCTTCATTGATGCCGTTTTCGGCATAAATATGACCCGAAGAATCAGAAAGGCTTACTACCGTACCGCCCAATTGCTGAACTTTTTGGGTAGCATATTGAGCTACGTTACCTGATCCAGAAATGGCTACGCGTTTTCCTTTAATAGATTCGCCTTTGGTCTTTAGCATTTCTACCGTGAAATAAACGGCTCCATAGCCAGTGGCTTCAGGACGGATCAATGATCCTCCCCAGTTTAAACCTTTACCCGTTAGAACCCCGGTAAACTCGTTACGCAAACGCTTGTATTGACCAAACATATAGCCAATTTCGCGACCACCAACGCCAATGTCTCCGGCAGGTACATCGGTATCAGGACCAATATGACGCTGAAGCTCCGTCATGAAGGACTGGCAAAAGCGCATAACCTCATTATCAGACTTTCCTTTAGGATCGAAATCAGCACCACCTTTACCACCGCCAATAGGAAGGGTTGTTAGGGAGTTTTTGAAGATTTGCTCGAAACCTAAGAACTTCAAAATAGAAAGGTTAACGGATGGGTGGAAACGTAAACCGCCTTTGTAGGGCCCAATTGCTGAGTTAAACTCAACACGGTAACCACGGTTAATTTGGGGGGTTCCTTCATCATCTAACCAAGGCACGCGGAACATAATAACGCGTTCTGGTTCAACAATGCGTTCCAAGATCTTAGCTTGGTTATACTTTGGGTGCTCCTCAACGAAAGGGATGATTGCTTCGGCAACTTCTTCTACCGCTTGCAAAAATTCTGGTTCGTGACCATTCTTGGCCTTAACCATGTCCATGAAAGCGTTGATTTGAGAGGTGTACTTTGCAGACATAGATTATGCAATTAATTATGGGGCAAAAGTAGTTTTTATTTTAATCTCAAATGCACAAAAGATTATTTGTCTTTTTGCTTGAATTGGCTTCTAAATAAGACTACTAGCCGCGATTTAATTTTAATTTTGCCCCTAAATTCTACAGCAATGAAAGTATTGGTATTAGGCGGCGGTGGACGTGAACATGCAATTGCCTGGAAATTAGGGCAAAGCGAAGATTGTGAGGCACTTTATGTTGCTCCAGGAAATGCCGGAACGATTGATATTGCTGAGAATGTAGCTATTTCTCCGGAAGACTTTGAGTCAGTTAAGGCTCTCGTTCTTGAGAAGGGAATTAATCTAGTTGTTGTAGGCCCAGAGGCACCTTTGGTGGCTGGAATTGTAGATTTTTTTAAATCGGATCAAGACTTACATAAGGTAGCTATTATCGGGCCAGATAAACGGGCATCACAATTAGAAGGCAGTAAAAAATTCGCCAAAGAGTTTATGGCGAAATATTCTATCCCTACAGCAGCTTATCAAAGTTTTAACTCTGATCAAATTGCAGAAGCCCAAGCCTTTTTGGAAGACTTGGATGCCCCCTATGTCCTCAAAGCTGATGGTTTGGCGGCTGGAAAGGGAGTGTTAATTATTGAGGATATCCAAGAGGCGAAGGAACAAGTAGCGGAAATGCTAGGAGGGAAGTTTGGTGATGCAAGTAAAACGCTTGTCATTGAGGAATTTCTAGACGGAATTGAGTTTTCAGTTTTTGCATTAACCGATGGTAAGTCTTACCGCTTACTGCCCGTTGCAAAGGACTACAAGCGAATTGGAGAGGGCGATACGGGCCCGAATACCGGAGGTATGGGTGCAGTTTCGCCTGTAAGCTTCGTGAATGAGGCTCTCCTTAAAAAAGTGGAGGATGAAATTGTAGCCCCAACGATTAGGGGATTAAATGCCGAAGGCTACGACTACACTGGTTTTGTCTTTTTCGGCTTAATAAAGGTTGGCAAGGCAGCTAAGGTCATTGAGTATAATGTACGAATGGGAGATCCCGAAACAGAGGTGGTGATGCCGCGATTGACCAGTGACCTATTACAGCATTTAAAAGCCGCAGCCGAGGGGTCATTAGACTCCGAAAAGGTGCTTCAATCTTCCGATTTTTGTACCACAGTAATGGTGGTTTCGGAAGGTTATCCAGAATCTTATCCTAAAGGAAAGGAAATAACGGGATTGGAGAATGTAAAAGACGCATTAGTTTTTCATGCCGGTACAAAGAAGGAAGAAGGAAAAATACGTACTAATGGCGGTAGGGTAATCGCTATGAGCGGCAGGGGTGAAACAAAAGAAGCTGCTCTAAGCCAAAGCTATGCAGCAGCTAAAACTATTTGTTACGAAGGCATTCAATATCGTACCGATATTGGCTTCGACCTGTAGTGAGCCTATTTCTCTCCTTTCTTGGCGTGACCAGCCATTTCGCGCATCCAGTAAAGGAACAAAGCTGCGATTACCAAGGAAAAGAAAATATTAGGGATGTTTTCCGCGGCAGTTAAAAGGCCGAAAGTCCAAGTGAAAAAATCTCCTAAAGCGTAAACAAGATCCTTAAATTGCATAGCAAAATATTTGAGGCCTCAAAAGTAGCTAAAAAGGCGGGATGTTCACAAGACTCTTTAACAATATCGGACCACGAAGTTTGGTGAATGCTGCCAGTTTATGCCTACTCTTGGCGGCATTTTACTGGTGGACACCTTTCAATCAGGTGATTTGGTATCCCAAATCAGAATGGAACTGGCCTTTGATGAGCGGAGGCGTATTCTTCATTTCACTGCTCTTACTTTCTTTAATTTTCGCATTTGGGTTTAGTGAGTGGCAAAATGGCTTACATAACTTTAATCCCAACTACTTTTATTGGATTTATTTTTTCTTAGGATCGTTTTTTTTGTACTTCCTTTGGCCCTATAGTACGCACTTATTTGCACTTCCCTTTTTATTTCTAATCATCACTCTGTGCTACAAAGCTATTCTTCCGAATCAGGATTTAGCTAAACTCAATTTTCTAATAGCCTTTAGTATCGCATTGATTTCATTCTTTGAAAAGGAAGCCCCTTACCTCGTATCAATCCCTTTTCTTTTGGGCCTTTTTGTTGGAGGCTTAAACCTCCGAAGCTTTTTAGCAATGATATTGGGTTATGGAGCGGTATTGTATTTCGCGATAAGCGTCGACTTTCTTTTTAATACCTCCCTTATGGAGCTGCTTTGGACAAACTTGGGCAGTCTTGAAATAAATTGGCCTACTCTAGAGGGCAATTCCCTTTACAGTCTTCCGGCAATTGGCATTCACCTTACTTTAAGTATCCTAATTTCTTTTTCGGGAATAGCTCGCTACAATAATGAGCAGAAGCGGATTTTGGGCTTTTGGCTTTTACTTTTAGTATTAGCAGTTTTTGCCTTTTTGAGCCTAGGGCACAAAGGCCTTTGGGCTAGTCTCGCCTTATTTCCTTATGTTTTTTTCGCAAGCAGAGCTATTCAAAGCCTAGAAAACAGATGGTTGAGGGAAGGCATGGCCCTTTGGCCAATTGTGATTTACCTACTCGCTGTCTTCCTCTAGAAAAAGGGCTTTTAATTCGCTCGCTTCGGAAGGTTTCATTTTTCCAGATAGAATTAGGGCCAACTGACGTCTGCGCAGAGCTCCCTCGAAACGTTCCTTTTCGATGTCGGTTTCAGGTTCTATTTGAGGGATATTTATAGGATTGCCTAATTGATCCACAGCAACGAAGGTGTATATGGCCTCGTTGGCTTTACTCTTTTTACCAGCAATGGTTTGATCTTCTATGTAAACATCAACAAAAACTTCCATACTGGAGCTGAAGGCGCGTGACACTTTAGCCTCAAGCGTAACGATGGCCCCTTGAGGAATGGCTTTGTTGAAGGAAACGTTATTAACGGAAGCCGTAACAACAATTCGGCGACAATGACGATGCGCCGCTATTGCCGCACAGCGGTCCATCCAACTTAATAGCTGGCCACCAAAAAGATTTTTAAGGTTATTGGTATCGTTCGGAAGAACGATTTCAGTCATTACTGTAAGTGAGTCCGCAGGAGTTTTAGCCTTCATGCCAAATTTTTGGCAAAGCTACATTATTAACGGATGTTTATCCAGGCCTGATAGTTAACTTCTTTCTTAACTCGGCTCAGTAGAGTTTGAGCTTTGGAAGTGTCATTCAGTTTACCAATAGCCACGCGATTTAGATTCCCGCTTTTATAGATGTAGGCATCCCAACCTTTAGCTTGCAAGTCCGAAGTATAGCGTTCGGCATTTTGAACATTCGAAAAGGCTCCAACAATGATTTGTATTTTACCCAATTCCTGCGCTGATTCATCGGCATTCGAAGGTTTCTTAGATTCTGCAACTTCCTCTCCACTCGTAGCTTCCTCTTTTCCCGGCTTCGTTTCGTTTCGTTCGTTTACAGATTCGTTTCCTCCTTTTTCGGAAATCACATCATCTTCCGGACCGAAATTTTTATTAAGTCGTTCAGCTGCGCTGAAGCCTATGCCTGACTCATTTATCTCCTGAGGGGTAGAGCTATCTTGTGCAATGTTATTTTCGGAGCTAAAGGCGGATCCAATTTTTCCCCCTAAGTCGCCAAATGTATCCGGGTTTTGATTGTAAAAATATGCACCAACTACTAGGAGTGCTGCTACCGGACCTAAGGTTGCGGCCCAGCGTACCCAGTTGATTTTAGTGGTAGCTTCTTTAACTTTATTAGGAGTGATTTTAACTCCTGATTTCGCTTTTTGCGACTGATGCTTTTCAATGGCCTTGTTTAAATCACGCTTGATTTCTTGCTCTCTTTCCATAGCATTTGCTCTAAAAATGTTTAGACCATAAGAATGAATATCATAATTGACATCATGGGCTGGATTAAACTGAAGTTTACCCTTGTCGTCTATGAATAAACGACCAATGCCAGAGAGATTTACTTTTCTACCAGCTCGAAGGGATTTTTTCCAGCCTCTCGCGGCAATTTCAATTCCATCCGTCGCCGATCGGTAGGATTTTCCTTCCACTCTTGCTATATGCTGAGCCAATAGACCATCATTGTCTTGAATGCGAGCATTAAAAACAACGCGCTTTGATGGCGGACGCAACATGTGCGTCGCAGGGTTAATCTCTGCGGCATAGCTACGCGTTAAGAAGGCGCCAAATCCAGGCACTACCACACATTCGTGAAAGTAGAGAAGGTTTCCTATGTAATGATCTAGAGTGTGCTGCAAGGCATTATGCTTTTTAAGCAATTACGAAAATACTAAAAATCCATTTAAAGCTGCGTGGGTCGCTAATTTCAGCGGAATTAAAAGTTATGGATAGCAAGAAGGAGAATCTTTTGTACGCAATAGCCCTATCGCAGGTGGAGGGTATTGGACCTGTTTTAGCCCGTAAGCTGATTCAGGAAATTGGAACGCCGAAAGCTGTTTTTCAGGAAAGTAGCAGGCGGCTTCTTACCATTGAAGGTATGGGTTCGGAAAGAGTTAGGGTGCTTAGGAACTCTAAAACCTTGCAAAGGGCGGAAAAGGAATTAAATATTTTAGAAAGAAATAATTGGCAAGCACATTACTTCAAGGAATCTGAATACCCCAGACGACTTCGAAACGCCATTGATGCTCCCCTGGTTTTGTTCCAAAAAGGTAGGGCAGATTTAAACCCTAGACGGGCAATCTCTATAGTAGGATCACGGAAAATGACGGAGGCAGGAAAAGGATTTATTGAATCGATGGGAACAGAGCTGGGTGCCTATAACTTACAGGTAATTAGCGGCTTAGCTTATGGTGTTGATGGCATGGCACACCGTACTTCCTTACTTCATAACATTAGCAATATTGCGGTTGTAGCACATGGTCTAGAGCGAGTTTACCCTAGTTTGCATCGAACTTTAGCTCAGAAGATTATAGATGCCGGTGGGGCGATTGTGACAGAGTTTTTATCGGGATCTTTACCCGATCGAGAGAATTTTCCGAAAAGAAACCGAATAATTGCGGGTATGAGTGACGCCGTTATAGTTATTGAGGCGGCAAAAAAAGGAGGGGCATTGATTACGGCAGATTTGGCTAATCAATATAATCGAGATGTATTTGCTGTTCCTGGTGAGCCAGGTCAAGTTCTTAGAGAGGGGTGTAACCTGTTGATTAAAAGCCACCGGGCTAATTTATTAGAATCGCTAAGAGATTTGGAATATGTAATGCGATGGTCGAAAAGCGGGCCATCCAATGCTAAAAAGTCATACGAGGGCCTATCAGAGGACGATCGAAATTTACTGGAACTCTTAGGGGAGTCCGGCACGGTTAAGGATTTAGACTGGCTTTGTGAAAAGAGTACTTTGAAGGCTTCTGAATTATTAAGTCGGCTTGTGATGTTAGAACTTGAAGGCTATGTGAATACTCTTGCCGGTAATCGATACTCACTTTTGTATTGATATTAATGTCTATTGTTCGAATTGTAGTAGACTTGAGGCTTTAAGGGGATTACATATGACTGATCAACCAAGGTTATTAATGGCCGAGGACAATGAAATCAATAGGAAATTGGCCGACCTTCTTTTTAGAAGAAATAATTTGAGTTTGGATTTTGCTGCAAATGGCGAAGAGGCAGTAGCTGCCGTAAAGGCAAATTCTTACGACTTGGTTTTTATGGATATTGAAATGCCTGTTATGGATGGGATTTCTGCGACCAAGGCAATCAAAGAAGAACTTGGTGAAAAGGCTCCCCCAATTATCGCGCTTACCGCACACTCCATGGATGGAGACCGTGAGCGATTTATGGAAGCAGGAATGGTAGATTATATTACCAAACCCATCGACGTAAAGCGACTGCAGGCCATTTTAGCTCAGTTCGGTTAATCTAAAGTTTGCTACACTTTAATATTTACCTTTCACTATGCGAGGGAGCAAAAGGCGTAGCTTTTTTTTTATTCTTAGATTAAACCTTTGATTTTAACTTGTTTCTAACAAGCTAAGCGTTTGCTTTGGCAGATATTTGAGCCACGAATCCATCCTTCAACTATGAAACGAATTGTATTTACCCTTTTTTCATTGATCTTTTCCGTATTGCTTTCAGCCCAAAATATCGGCGGAACAGCTACTTATAAAACAGCTTCCAAAATGGATATCAAGCTTCCTGACGATATACCACCGGAGCGTAAGCAAGCGATTGAGGCCAGAATGGCCAAAGCGATGCAAAAGGAATTCACCCTTGATTTTAATAGAAATGAATCACTTTACCAAGAGGTGGTAGAGCTTGATAAAGATGGGGGTAATCGCCGGGGTATGCGTATGATGACCATGTTTATGGGTGGAAGTAACGGTACCTATTACAAGAATAATAAGGAAGGGCGCTATACAGATGCTACCGAGCTATTCGGAAAAAAGTTCTTGGTTAAAGATAGTCTTGAGCAATATGATTGGAAGTTCGACTCAGAATCCAAAACCATTGGTAACTATATCTGCAATAAAGCTACGGCCACTCAAATTCGTAAAACCACCACTATCCGAACAAAAGATGGGGGTGAGATGGAAGATAGCGTGGGTGTGGACACCAATATTATAACGGCGTGGTATACCATGCAGTTGCCAATCAACCATGGGCCCAGTAAGTATCAAGGCTTGCCGGGTTTAATTTTGGAAGTTAACGATGATGGCACCACTATCCTTTGTACCAAAGTATCCCTTAACACCAAGGAAAAGAAAGTAATTACCGAGCCCGAGGAAGGGGATGAAATGAGTCGTGCTGAATTTGAAGAAATGGCCGACAAAAAAATGCAAGAGATGCAACGCATGTTTAAAGGCCGAAATAATGGCCATGGTAGAGGAGGTTTTGAAATAACCATCAAGCGTTAATCATGAATAAGTTTTTTTTAGGCCTAGCCTTCCTTTTGCTCAGTAATCTAGCCTCTGCTCAAAAGAGGGATGTTTTTGGCACTGTCCTTGGCTCAGACCAAAGTCCACTTGAAATGGCCAATGTTTTGGTTCTTTCTGCTGCAGACTCGAGTATGGTAACCTACGGGTTTAGTAATGCTGATGGGCAGTTCCGATTCCAATTAGAACCGGGTCAATACGTCATTAAATATTCCTATCTCGGTTTCAAAGGCTTAAGCCAAGTCTTAAAAGTGTCTCAGTCTAACGAGCCCCTTCGTTTAAAGGCCGTAACATTAGAGGAAGACCAGGCCTTATTGAATCAGGTCGAGGTGGTAGAAGAAATGCCTATTGTGGTAAGTGGTGATACCATTAGCTATAAGGCTGACGCTTTTACCAACGGGCAGGAACGTAAACTCGAAGATATTTTAGAAAAACTGCCGGGTTTTGAAATTGATGAAGACGGTCAAGTTAAAGTGGAAGGAAAGACGGTTGAAAAAGTCTTGGTAGAAGGAAAGGAGTTTTTCGACGGAGACACCAAAGTAGCCACAAAAAATTTGCCGGCAGATGCGATTGACAAGGTTCAGGTATTGCGGAACTTTGAAGAAATTTCACCTTTAAAAGGTCTAAGTTCAGAAGATCGCTTAGCATTAAACATAAAGCTGAAGGAAGGAAAGAAAAATCTTTGGTTCGGCGATGCAGAAGTAAAGGGAGGCGACCCTGAACGCTATTATGCACATGGGAATGCCTTCTATTATACACCCAAAGCCAGTTTCAACTTCATTGGAGATCTTAACAATATTGGCCAAGCTGCTTTTACCACTAGGGATTATTTTCGCTTTAGTGGTGGCTTCCGTCAGTTGAGTACTAGATCAGGTTTTAATTTCAATTTTGCTCAGGATGATTTAGGAATCCCCCTGGGTCAGAATAATAGAGCGGATGAAGTGATTGGTAGATTTGGGGCAGCAAATTTTAGCTACAACCCCCGTAAAGATTTAAGTGTTTCGGGTTTTGTAATTGCCAGCGACAATGTCGTAAGTAGCCCGTACTCAACGACACGCTCGTATATTGGTTTGGATAGCTTAAATGACACTCAAGAGCAGTTAACTACAGAGAACTACCAGCATTCCACGGCATTACTTTCAAAGTTTTCGGCAACCTATGAGCCTAGCGATCAGACCTATCTAAATTATGATGTGTTTGTAAAGTATTCCGACCAGCTTAATACTTCACGCTTATTTAGTGATTTTAGCGATTTCAATTTCAGCAATGATTTAAATACACAGGAGCAACAGCAGCCTTGGTCTATTCAGCAAAACTTGGAATTTTTCCAAAACCTTGGCACCGATGTTTTTGCGGTTGAATTTCAGCATCTCAGGAAGCAGCAAGACCCTATTTTTGCAATGCAGTCCGAACAGCTTCCTTTCCTAGCGCCTTTTGTTTTTCAAGATTCATCGCTGTTTAAGCTTGTACAAAGACGCCTAATAAATAGTGAAAGTCTCGAAGGTCGAGCCAGCTATTATTGGGTTCTCAACAAGTTCAATCATCTCGAATTTAATCTTGGTTCGGTATACAATACCCAGGACTATAGCAATCGATTGTCGGAAGGCCAAGTGGATGACGGCGAACAAGAGTTCGGGGATAGCCGACTTCAGAATGAAGTTTTATTTTCTTTATTGGATGGCTTTGCCGGTGTTCATTATAAAACGAAAATTGGAAAGTTTACGTTCCGCCCAGGTTTGAATGCCCATTATTATCAAGTCAGGGATCAGCAATTGGGAACAGATGAGCGCCGAGATTACCAGGTAATTCTTCCAGACGCTCTCTTGCGTTATGAGTTTAGCTCCAGCCGAGGTATTGATCTGCGCTACAATATGTCTGCGCAGTTTAATGATGTAAATCAAATTATGGATGGCCTGGTCGTTAGGTCTTACAACTCGCTATTTACGGGAAATGACAGTTTAAACTTTGCCCGTGTCCATAATGTGAGTTTGATTTACCGGGACTTCAACCTATTTAATTTTACTACCATTTTTGCGGGAGCCAACTACAGTCGAAGCCTTGATCCTATTAACAACCAGGTTCAATATTTTGGCCTTCAACAAGTCTTTAGCCCAATAAATGCGATCGGGTTTAATGAAAATCTAACGGGTTTCGCCTCCTATTCGAGGAAGTTTGAATGGTTTAAGATTGACTCCAGAGCAAACCTCAGCTATAACACCGTGAACAACCTTGTAAATGGTCGGGAGAACACGAACAATACCTTTAGTCAAAGCTACCGCGCAAGTATTGGAACTAACTTTGAGAAGTACCCGAATTTGGATCTTCGTTATTCCTTCACCCAAAACGATTACAGTGGAGCCCGAAGTAATACAACATTTACCAACCATGTTCCAAGTGTTGAATTAAGTTGGTACTTCTTGAAGAATTATATTTTCCGAGCAGATTATAGCTACAACAACTATGGTAATCCCGGTGGACAAAGAACGTCTTTTGACTTCCTTAACGCTAGCTTGGAATATCAAGGAAAGGATAGTCCGTGGATTTTTAGCATTGAGGCCTTAAACCTGCTTAACACCACCTTTATTCGGGAAGACGCTTTAAGTGCGAACCTAATTAGTACGACGGCTTATAATGTGCTTCCACGTTATGTGCTGCTTGGAATTCGTTACGATCTTTAGAAAGGCAGCTTTTGTAAATCTACATTAGCACCGCTTAATATTAGGCCGATTCTCTTGTTTGAGAATCGGCTTTTTTCATTTAGTAAAGCCGCTAATGGAACTGCGCAGCTTGGTTCAATAACAATCTTAAGATGTTGGTATATAAGCTTCATGGCGGCAATTATTTCCTCTTCTGAAACCGTGAAGATGTCGCTTACATGCTTTTTTATAATTTCAAAATTGATGGGACCTAGAGTGGTTCGTAAACCATCGGCAATGGTATCAGGACTATGTCTTTCTATCAAAGCGCCACCATAAAACGAGCGATACGCATCGTCGGCTCCTGCTGGCTCACCGGCAAATACTTTGGTGCTAGGGCTAAAGAAATGAGCGCTCAAAGCCGTTCCTGCTAAAAGCCCACCTCCTCCAACTGGAGCGAAAATGGCGTCAAGTTTTGGACTGTCCTCAATGAGTTCGGCCGCTGCGGTGGACTGCCCTTCAATAATGTGAGGGTGGTTGTAAGGAGGAACAAAAGTAGCGCCCGTTTTTTCAATAACGGCCTTTAAGCCGCTTTCTCGCGCCTCGAGGCTAGGTTCGCAAAAAATAACTTCGGCACCATAAGCTTTAACAGCCGCTACTTTAACGGCAGGAGCGTTTTCAGGCATCACAATATAGGCCGGTATTCCGCGGCTTTGAGCGGCCCAAGCTAGGGCTTGTCCATGATTGCCCGAGCTGTGGGTGGCTACCCCGTTTTCGGCCTCCGAAATGCTTAATTGTAGCACTGCATTTGTGGCTCCCCGTGCTTTAAATGAACCTGTTTTCTGGAAACCTTCACATTTAAACAAAACCTCTGCCCCGGCAATGTGATTGATAATACGGCTGCTTAGAATAGGGCTTCGATGTATTATACCTTTTATTCTGTTTTGAGCAGCTTTCAATGCAGTTTCATTAATGCTCATTCCCCGCGATGTTTAAATGGAATTTCTGGATTAAATATTTCTTCAAGCAAATCTTTTATAATGACTTCAAAGCGATCGACATTTGAATCGTTGAAGTAACTAAGATCAACCAAGGTCATTTTTATTGGGTTTTCGGAGGGCTTACGAAGTGATAATATCGAAGCTTTCACTTTCGGATTAGAGTTGGTTGTTTTAAGGTATAAGTATGCGTAGAGAGGCAACTGTATGGCATAGGGTTTTTTGATGAAGGCATCCAAACTTAATTCGGAAAAACTCCGGCTGCTAATCTTATAGTCATTACCCGCTTTGCCCCCACTTTTATAATCCAGAATATGAATTTCGTCGCCTATTCGATCGATTCGATCAGCCTGACCCTTTAAATTGACAGTAAGTCCATTGCTTAATGCAATCCTTCCTTTTAAATCGGCCTCAATTGCCATCACCTCCCAGTTATTTTCTTTGGAGCGAATGGCAGCTTCTTTTTTCATAAAACCCTGAAGCATCTGGGTCATAGTTTCAAGCGTTAGATAATTGGGGCCTTGTTCTAAATCTGCTCCTGGAACGAGTTTTTCAAGTTCCTTCCGCAGGTCTGCTTTGTATTCTGCTTTGGTTTTTGAATAAATAGAATCGTTTAGCGCTGGAGTTCTTGGAATTCGATTTTCCTCATCATTTGGATCGGCCTTTGAATAGTATTTTTCTAGGCAAGAATGCAAGGCCGTCCCTTGCAGCGGTAATTCTAATTCTTCTTGTATTTGATCCTCTGGTTTTAAACCTAGTACGCGCTCATAATAAAAAGCAACGGGATCTTTGAGGTATTGGATTAAGGCAGTCGGTGAAAAACCGGAGTCGGCCATTTCATGTAAACGGCTCAGTAAGGCTGGCGTTTTTTCAATTTTATCTTCCGGTACTCGGAGGGCTTCCGGCCTACCGGTTGCATTGAACTCCTTTATCTTAAGTCGACGATTGTATTTTGGCCATTCCAGCTTAAGCTGATGAATAAAGCGAGAAGGCTCTGCCAGGCCTAGTGATCCGTCGCTAGTAGAGTAGAGCAGGCTGATCTGTTCGGCATTATGTAAAAGCCGGTAAAAGTGATAAGCATAAACCGCATCTTTTTCAAGATAGGTTGGAATGCCAAACTTTCGTTTTACGTCAAAAGGGAGTAGACTGTTCTCGCTTTTTCCTTTTGGTAAAACGCCTTCATTTAAGCTAGTAACAATTACCCTTTTAAAATCCAGTAAACGGGTTTCTAGCATTCCCATTACTTGTAGTCCCGAGAGGGGCTCTCCTCTTAAGTCCATGCTTAAATCGCTCATTAAATCTCGGAAAAAAGGAAGGCTGTGTTCAAAGTTTTTGATGTAAGGGTATTCCTTTAGAAGAACTTCCAATTGTCTAAAGGCCTGATAAAACCCATATAGGGCTTCATGTAAATACTTTTCTTGATTTACTGAGTCATGAAACTCGAGGCAGAATTTGGCCAAAAGTCCAAAGTATTCATTTGGGGCCAAGTCAGATTGGAAGAGGCCTATGGGCAATGGATTTAATGCGTCAGAGATTTCGAGCTCCTCCAAAGAGCGATAAAGCGCGTTGTCCTTTAATAGTTGTGCTCGACATTTTTCGAAGGCCCGAACTTGATCTTCTTCAAAACGCTTCAAAATAAAATGTGAAAGGAGTGCATTCCACTTTTTATGGCTGTATCGCTGATTCCCATTAGCGTCTTTGCGATTAGATCGCTCAGCCTCCAAGGCAAAGTCGAGCAAAAGTTCGAAGAATCCCGCTAAAGGAGAGTTCTTTAAACTAAGACCCATACTAAGGTTAAAACTATTGATTGAAGGATGTAGATTGTTGAGAACACCATTTAGTAGCTCTTCATCGGCCATAACCAGTGCTGTATTGGATTGCTCCTGGGCTGGGACCTCTCCCATCTCTTGGTTGGCAATGTAGGCTTGTAAGTTTTTACCAGAAACCGCTATTATGGTTACACTTCGCTCTCCTTCTTTTAGCTTTTGATGAGGCCCATAAAGACGCGATGCTTTTCCAAGTTTTTTAAAGAGTTCGGAATGCCGAAGAAAATGCCCCGCTTCATGTTTGACGTTTTTCAGGTAGTAGTCATCCACGTCCCAATAGAAATCTGCAAGGCCGAGGTCGAAAAGAATTTCAAAGGACTTTTCTTCTGCTTTATTTAAGGCGTTGAAGCCTAAGAAATAAAAGTGGCCGTAATTGCCTTTAACAGATTCTGGGTCTTTAGCTAGACTTTCATAGAAACGCCGGTAAGCTAGTCCCTGGAAAGCTAATCCATCATTTAAAAGGCTTTCAGAAAACTCCTGGTAAACGAGCGCTAACTTTGGCCAAAGAGCCAGGTAATTGTCTAACATCCCATTACTTTCTCCAACCTCCAAATTCCAGCTTTCGATTCGCTTTAAATCGCCTAAATAGCTAAAAATATCTTTGGGTTTTACCAGGTGTCGGTCAATCTCATTAAAGTCTTGAAGAAGCATGCGCCCCCATTTGTTGAACTCTGAGAAGGGTTCTGCGTCATCTATACTTTTTTGATAGGCTTCGTAAAGCTTAAAAAATAGAGCAGCCTGAGACTCTAATTCTAGGCCACTAATCTCCAAGATTAGTTCTTCAATACTGATAATTCGCGGAGCTAAGGCTATGCTTTTGAGCTCTTCGCTCAGCGCTTTTTGGAAGAATAGTCCGGCGCGCCTGCTAGGCACAACAACCGTAAGCTCATGCAACTCTTTAGGGGAGCCAAGAACAAACTGTGCGGCGGATTTTAGAAATTTTTGCAAAGCGAAATGTTCTACCGAATAAGGGTAAAAGTACCATTTATACTCCGCTCAACGGTAGGGGTCTGCAGAAAGACCTTATAAACATAACCTCCTTCGGGAATAGGGAGACCGTTCATCCGTCCATCAAAGTATTCCTCGGGATCGTTTGTGGAAAATATAAGTTCTCCCCAACGATTGAAAATACGCCAATTGTAGTTTTTGAATTCACAGATGCCCATGGGTTTGATGAAGTCATTTAAACCATCCCCATTGGGAGTAAAGGCATTGGGTATCTTTAAAACGCAGCCGCAATCTGTAAACCGCCTATCGATAAAGACCAGCGTGTCAAAGCAGTTCCCAAATAATTGGGTTCGGATAACTTTATCTTGCCAAATCAAATAGGTGCTGTCGGAGCCGTTGGGCCATCTAACACTAAATCCATCGGGGGGAGTTAATCGAACGGTATCACCAAGGCAATAGGGATCTCTGGCGCCCGCAAAGCTTCCAATGTCGGAATCGCTAGCTCTCCGGGAAACCTTTAAGCTATCCGTAAAACTGCAGTTCGATATGGGGTCGATTGCAGAATACCAATAGGTGCCAGGATTAAAAAATGTTCGCTGCCTACTTGTGCTTCCATTATCCCATTGGATGGCCTGAATCAGCGGGCTTAAATTAATAGTAACACTATCGCAAATTTCGAGGTCGTCGACCGGAGTAAAATTGGCCGTTTTAAATAGTAGGTTGATCGTATCCCTTGTGCTGCAGCTGGAGTTATCCACGGCATTGAGAAAATAAGTAGGGTTGGATTGGCCACGATAAAAAACCTTACGACGCGAGGAGTCGCCATCATTCCAATTTAAGTTCGAAAGGGAGTTGGGCACGATTACGACAATTGAATCAGAACAGCTTTCATAGTTTTCCGGAAGTTGCCCAGGGCCAGTGCAAGCAGCAGTGGTGTCCTCGCTTATAAGCAGCTCTTGATGCGGCCCTTGATTTGTTAGTATAAGGCTTGGATTTAAGCCATTACCATTTAAACCCCAAGTTGAAAGACTGTTATTATTTCGGCTAGCTAGGTCGTAGGTATTTGGGCTGTAAAAATTGGGATTCAGAAAGTATTGAACTTGGTAATTTTCAGTTGGGATGGCACTGATAACTCCATAGTAATGGTTGACTCCAGTTGCAGGGCTTGCTCCATTGGAAAATTTTGGCAAACTATCGACCTTATACAGTTGCAGGCCAGCAACATTTCCGCTTGCCAAAACCCGGATGCTATCAATTCCAGCTTCCGAATCAACGAGTCCGCTGCCCGGACTTACATTGTAAAAAAAGCCCGAACTATTTCCCACAGCGGCGCCAGAAGCAACGCTTTGTGCACCTCCACTGCGCGTACCATTGTAGGTACCGGTTGCATCTGCTAAACTGCTGCTAGTCTGACCTTCATTGAAGTCATATGCTGCCTTCAGCCCAGGCATGGTGGGGTTCGCCTGCCGACACATTTGCTGTCGAATTTGAAGCTCGGTAAGACCAATGTCCCATATCCGCACTTCATCTATATCGCCATTAAAGTACGTATGTACCGCTCTTTTGTGGTAGCCAATATCCGCATTGCCACTAGGGTTATTAACCATAGTGGTCGCACCACCGGTGAAACTCCCAACCTGCTCAATACCATTTACATAAAGCCGAACGTCATTGGCATCTACAATAACGGCAGCGACATGAAACCAATCATTGGCCAAACTGAAATTGGTGAAGGCTCTTTTAACTCTTCGCCCTGGTGGGGCAAAACCCCCGCTTCCATCGGCAAATCCCGCTTGGATGCGGTTTGCGGAGCAATGCATCCAGAGACCGTGCCAATCGGTAGGATGACTGGAAGAGGAAAATATCGGCTGAATGACGGTCGAGGTGCCTATGCGTACCCAGGCCATAATCGTAACGGGTAAGCTAAGGTTGTTAAAATTAGCACCCAAGTCGACCTTGTCATCTAAACCATCCAAGGATAAGGCATTCCCAGAGCCAATATTATTGGTGGATTGAGCACGAGCCATTGACCCAAGCAATAAAAGAAAAAGAAATAAGCGAAGCATTATTTTAAATCTTTTCCAAAGATAAAATGGATTCCACGCAAACCAAATGTTGACTTAATTATGGAGTTTTCCCCTTGAGGTCCGATTTCAGCCTTGATTTAAAGTCAGACATCTTTTCCTTCGATAGGCTTGGGCTATTTTGACTGTAGAGCAGTTGGCTCAGTTTTTTACTTTGTTTTTCATACCGTTTGCATAGATCGCATAGGGCAAGGTGGGCCCTGAGCCGCCAACCCTGCACTAAGTTAAGCGAGCCTTCTTCTTTGCGATCTATCAGTTCGCTTGCTCTTTCACAACTTAATAATAAGGGGGATAATAAACTCATAATTCCCAATACACTTCAATGCACTTTTTGAGCTGCAACTTTGCTCGGTGGTTTATTTGCCAATAATTGGACGTACTGATATTAAATTCCTTACAAATCTCAGATCCACTTTGTTTGCCAAAGTATTTTGCCGCAATTACATCACGCCATAGATCTGGAAGACCCTGGATACAGCTGCTAAATAAAGTGCGGAAATCTTCCCGATCCATTAAGGCCTCCTCTTCCTCCCAGTTCGAATCAAAACGCTTTTCTTGCCACGCTCCTTCCGACTTAAAAAAATAGGATTCAATATCCCTTGCCTCCGTACCCTGCTGAAACTGCACTTTGCGCTTATACTCGGCAGATCGAAAGTAGTCTATGATTTTGTTATTGAGAATGCTTGAAAGCCATGTTTTTGGATTGCTTTTGGCTTTAAAGCTTGCCATCTTTTGATGAGCCGCAATAAAGGTCTCTTGAACCAAATCTTTGGCTAAGTCTTCAGAGCCTAATTTTAGGCTAGCCCACCTCAGGAGGTCTGAGGAGTACAAGTCTATCCAATCTTCAATTCGGTTTTCCGTCAAAAGATACTGCTTATGGAATGGGTAATGTAAGCTTTATTCGGGTTCCTTTATTTTCACTAATGGGCGAGTCGATATACATCTTCCCGCCAAGGGCTTTACAGATGTAATAGGCCTTTGTGAGACCGAACCCTCCTCCACGAGTGGGTCTGTCTTGGGCATTAGAAGCTCGGTATCCATACAGAAAAACTTTCTCTAATTCTTCGCTAGGAATGCCCTTTCCACTGTCTTCCACTACAAAGGTTAGTTCCTCTGTGCTTACATAGAGCCCAGCGGCAATGCGACCTCCTGGTGGTGTATATTTACGAGCATTGGCCATAAGGTCCCGCATAATATCTTGGAACACTAGAGGCATTAAATATTGGGCATTATCATCTTTCCCAATTTCAAGGCTAATAAAGTAATCGCCACTATCTTGATGCGCTAGGTTGCAGACAATATGATAAGCGCTATGACTGTTCTTTTCGATGGCCGTAAAAACTTCCCTGAAGTTGGTTTTAATTTGCTCCGGATTTATTTCTAAATGGGCTTGGATTTCCATGGTGAAGGTTTAGTCTTTATAAAGATACAATTGCATTTGCGGTCTGCGCTTTAAAAAATATAAATTTGGGACAATCACCTAAGGATAAAACTCTTAACTATCAATATTTTAAAGTTAGATGTTGTAAACGAAGTTTAAACTATTCGCTCGCCTATTTCTTGTAGAAATGAATCCCTAGGGCTCCAAATGCTTTAATTGGCCCCGACTTATCTTTTGATTTGAATCTAGATTTCTTCCCCATGTAGTTTACTTTATAGTCCTTTGCTCGGAAACGCTGAATTAGGAGACTTGGAGATTGCTATAAAAAAGGCAGTTGGGCATAGTCAGCGGTTCTTCCAAATCACAGAGATAGGAAGTCACAATATTTTTGCGCTTGCTGGTTAAACTGCCAATCCTCGCTTTGGTAGAAGTCGCCCTTTTTTACGGTATCGAGCTTCGACCATAAGTTGGGCAATTCCTGAATACTGTAAAAGATAGCGGCATCTTTAAATTCTTGGTGGTGGGCCCACATCGAATGCATCAATAAGGGAATTTGAAAGGAAAAGGCCATATTCCAAGCCCCGGAAATTTGATTTTGGTAGAGCGAGCCGCTTTCGTGATTTGCATGAATGAGGGGTAAAACGAAGTCGGCCTGACTCAAGTAGGCGTAAAAAGTAGGATTTGCGATAAAGCCATCCCACATAAGAAAATGCTTTTTCAAGCCTCGTTGTTCAATTTCCTGCTCTAACTCTTGGCCATTGCCATACTCATGCTTCGATTTCCCCAAAAGAATAAAGCGCAAACCAGCCGGTATTTTTTCAGCGTCAAGGCCTTCCAATAGACCGAGGTAATCTCTCCGTTTGTATTCTACCTGTCCGGGAATAACAATCCACAGTTCCCCCTTTGGTTTTTTGATTTGAGGGTCACCTATTTCTGCGGGAAGAAAAGCAGCTTTAAAGCTTTCAAAACTCAATTTCGGCTTAATAATTTCCGCTGTTTCCTTAAGGTAATCTGCGAGAAGATAGTACCGCTTCATTTTAAAACTGATCAAAGCCTGAGTAGTACTGCCTTCTAATTTGCGAAGGTTGTGCAGGACTCCATAATACCGCAAACTCGAATTCGGGTTAAACCATAGAAAATTCCGCACCCGTTTACCACTGGCGGTGTTTATTACTACCTTGCTGATGCCGAGCTCGGCTAATTGGTGGTGAAGTTTTCGAAAATCTCTACCTTTTGGTTGATCAGGAAGAAAAAAAAGACTTTCCTTAGGGTATTCAAAGAGTCTTTCCTCTAGAGCTTTGGAGCAAAAAAGAACAGGTTCATAAAGGGAGCTATTTTGTAAGAATCGATACTGAGGATAAAGTACCTCGTCGTGCGAATTGCCAAATTCGATTAAAGCTACTTTTTCCAATTTAAAATTTTAGAGTCACTTTTAACTGAGCTGGGTCAAACCGCAATTCTACCGTATTTGCATGTTTTCTTTGATTGTAAAGTAAAGTTCCCTGTTCGGCTAAATGCCGAGCCTTCAATTCAATTGGAATGGATAGTCCCCAAAGCCCGGTTCCAATGTAAACCATGGTCCAGTTTGGGTCTCTGCCAATTGCCTGGTTAACAATTGGGTAAAGGATTAGAAAACTTCCTGCAGCCTGACAAAATCGTGCAAAGTCATGCCGGTTATTCGCTTTTCTGAAAATTTCATTTACCCGAGCATTACCCTCACTAATATCAATTAGGTCACTTAGGTTAATGGGCTTTTCATTCTGGAAAAACCGAGGACCATACCAATGATTTTCAATACGAATCCAGGTGCTGTCAACTTGGGCATGAAGCCCCAAGCTTAACAAGGCGAAACATAATATGCCGAGTAACTTTTTCACTACCCAAAGGTATTTAATCTTGTTTAGCTAGAGCAGAAATGTAAGGCCAGCTATTTTTTTCCTAATTTTTCAAAAAATTAAAGCATGGATTCAACAGGGGCTGTCGTCTTAATTTCCGCATTGTTTATTATTATGTTTGGGATGGGTTTAACCTTAACCCCAGCTGATTTTGCCCGAGTGGTAAAGTATCCTAAAGCGGTGATAGTAGGTTTGGTGAATCAACTTATTCTTTTACCCATTGTTGGTTTCAGTTTAGCCTATTTTTTAAAGGTAGATCCAACAATAGCCGTAGGCTTGATGATTTTAGCCGCCTGTCCTGGAGGAGCGACATCCAATTTAATTACACATTTAGCAAAGGGAGATACAGCCCTGAGTGTAAGCCTCACGGCAATAGCCAGTTTAGTAACGATTTTTAGTATTCCGCTAATTATTTCCTTTTCCCTAGATTACTTCATGGGCTCCAGCAAAGCCGTGGAACTGGATTTAGCCAAGGTATTTGGTCAGTTACTGGTGATTATTGTGATTCCGGTTTCCTTAGGAATGTTGATCCGCTCTAAGAAGGAATCCTTTGCAGAACGAATGGAACGCCCTGTTAAAATAGCATCCGCTTTGGTATTGGCCTTGGTAATAGCAGGTATTTTTATCAAAGAAAAGAATAATGTGGCCTCCTATTTTGAGCAGGCGGGAACGATTGCTCTTAGTCTTAATTTACTCACAATGGGACTGGGTTTTGTGAGTGCTGTAATTTTTAGGCTAAGTTCGGCACAAACGGTTACCATAAGTATTGAGTCGGGTATTCAAAACGGAACAATGGCTATTGGGATTGCCACCATCGCATTGGGCTCATCAGCAATGGCAATACCAGCAGCCATTTACAGTCTCATTATGTTTGGGACCGGCTTCTCCATTATTTTAATTGGCACAAATACTTCGAGTAAGGCCAAACGAAGCTCCCCTCATTAAGCAATTGTTTGTCAAATACTTGAAATAAAATAGTGGATTTTAAGATGTGGATTTTAGCCCTTTAATCTTAAAATAATCACACTATGTCTGATCTAAAAAACCGAGTAAATCTAATCGGTAATGTGGGTGCTGCGCCTGAAGTAAAGTCTTTTGATGGCAATGGAAAGCTTGCCAAGTTTTCTTTAGCGACCAATGAGTCGTATAAAAATGCTAAGGGAGAACGTGTTACGGAAACCCAATGGCACAATGTAGTGGCCTGGAATGGTCTCGCGGGTCTTATTGAAAAGCACGTAAAAAAGGGCTCTTATGTAGTCTTGGAAGGAAAGTTGGTCAATCGTTCTTATGAGGATAAGGATGGGAAGAGGCGATATCTCACGGAAGTGGTCGCCCATGATTTGAACTTCCTGGGGCCTAAGCCCGAATAATAGAAATGGCCCTGTTTCTAATAGAGACAGGGCTTTTTTTAGAGACAGGGCAAAGCGTATCTTTGCTCAAAATAAAATTCAATGGCTGTAAACTGGACTACCGTTAAGGAATACGATGATATTACCTACAAAAAGTCGGGTGATGGTGTAGCAAGAATAGCTTTTAACCGCCCTGAAGTAAGAAATGCTTTCCGACCTAAAACCGTAGGAGAGTTATATGAAGCCTTTTTAGATGCTCGAGAGGACACTTCCATAGGCGTTGTATTACTTAGTGCGGAAGGGCCTTCCCCCAAAGATGGGATTTATTCATTTTGTAGTGGAGGAGATCAAAATGCCCGGGGGCATCAAGGATATGTAGATGATGATGGAATGCCTCGTCTTAATATTCTAGAAGTTCAACGATTGATCCGCTTTATGCCGAAAGTGGTCATTGCGGTTGTACCTGGCTGGGCTGTTGGGGGTGGGCATAGCTTGCATGTTGTATGCGACTTAACCCTCGCCAGTAAGGAGCATGCTATCTTTAAACAAACGGACGCTGATGTAACCAGTTTTGATGGGGGCTATGGCTCTGCCTATTTAGCAAAAATGGTAGGCCAAAAGAAGGCACGGGAGATTTTCTTTTTGGGCCGTAATTACAATGCCGATGAAGCCGTAGCCATGGGAATGGCGAATGCTAGCATTCCACATGCCGAGCTGGAAGACACAGCCTATCAATGGGCCCAAGAAATACTGGAGAAATCCCCAACCTCGATCAAGATGCTCAAGTTCGCCTTCAACCTTACTGATGATGGTATGGTTGGGCAACAAGTGTTTGCTGGTGAGGCCACTCGATTGGCCTATATGACTGATGAAGCGAAGGAAGGCCGCAATGCTTTCTTGGAAAAACGTAAGCCTAACTTTAAGGATATAAAATGGATTCCTTAGAAATTAAGAAACCCAGCAAGGGCAGTTACCCCGCCTATTACGATACCTATTTTTCTTATATCGATGAGCAGCCTTCGATTTTAGAAAATTGGGTCGCCAATATTCAGGATTCAATAGAATTCTGGAATGCCATAGAGGAGCGCGAATCCTTCTTTCGATACGAAGAAGGCAAATGGTCGATCAAGGAAGTCCTCTTACATATCATTGACACCGAAAGGGTGTTTACTTTTCGCGCCTTGAGCATTGCTCGTGGTGAAACAAAAGTGTTACCAGGCTTTGATCATAATGCTTATGTCTTAGAAGCCAATGCCGACGCTAGAAGCTGGGCTTCTTTATTGCAAGAATACCAAAGTGTAAAGCAAGCGAGTCTTGATTTATTCTCCAGTTTTTCCATGGAACAATGGAAAGCGGAAGGGGCAATGGAAGCGGGCCCGGTAAACATGCAAGCTTTCGCTTATGTTATTCCAGGTCACGATCGCCATCATCAAAGAATTGTTAGAGATCGCTATCTACTAAAATTGCGCAATGCTTGACAAGCTGCCGCGATTGGCTAGTTCTATTTTAGCCTTGAAATAGGATAGCTGATCGGAAGGGGAGAAAATCCCATCTTATCACTAATTAAACCCCGGAATTCCTGGGGTTTTCTTTTTATCGGTAAAAAAGCTCTTGATCAATATAGGTCCAGACTGCCTCTGGAAGCATGAAGCTCACATCTTTTCCCTCTTTGATAGCTTTTCGAATATCGGTAGATGCAATTTCAATAATAGGCGCATTGGTAATATTTACCTTGGGGTGATCTTTTAATTTCCCCCCATCATTATTGATACGAGGGTAGACATATAACTTATGATTCTCAAGAATGGCTTCGAAATTCCGCCATCTGGGGAAACTCTCCAAATTGTCCTCTCCCATAATTAAGTGAAAACTATGGTCTGGGTGCGAATCCTCTAAATACGCAAGAGTCGTTGCTGTATAGGAAGGCTGAGGGAGTCCAAACTCTACGTCACTAACTCTAAGCTTGTAGTGATTACCTATGGCCAAATTAACCATATGCAGTCGCTGCCGATCATCGAGTAGGGTGTTTTTCTTTTTATGGGGGTTATGTGGAGTTACAACAAACCAAACCTCATCTAGGTCGGTAAACTCCAACATGTATTGCGCAATAATGCAATGCCCAACATGAATGGGATTAAAGGTTCCAAAATACAATCCAACGTTAGTCATTTCCTAAAAAGACCTTTACAAGGTTATAAGCTTCCTTTTTGGCAGTCTCTAAATCGCGGTTCCAAAGGATGTAATCAAATCGGTCGGATCGTCCTATTTCTTTACGGGCTTTAGCCAGCCTTTGACGTATTTTATCATCTGTTTCGGTTTGTCTGCCGCGTAAACGACGTTCGAGTTCTTCTTCGTCTGGAGGCATCACAAAAACGGCTAAAGCCCTATCGCCATACAGACTCTTAAGGTTTAATCCACCGACAACATCAATGTCAAAAATTACGCTTTTACCCTCATTCCAAATTCGCTCTACCTCGCTAATTAGTGTGCCGTATTTGGTGCCAGAATACACCTCTTCCCACTCTAAAAATGCGCCTTCTTGTACTTTCTTATTAAAGTCCTCATTGCTTAGGAAATAGTAATCCATGCCGTCCTTTTCATTGCCTCTTGGAGCTCTGCTGGTAGCCGAAATACTAAAAGCAAGCTTTAATTCTTCTTGCGAAAGTAAATGGCGAACCAAGGTGGTTTTTCCAGCTCCCGATGGCGCCGAAAAAATGAGGAGTTTCTTATTTCGGTCGCTCATCAAAGAAGGTTAAGTACTTGTTCCTTAATTTTTTCTAATTCATCTTTCATGCCTACCACATGCTTTTGAATATCGGCATGATTGGCCTTAGACCCCATAGTATTGATTTCACGACCAATTTCTTGACTAACAAACCCGAGTTTTTTGCCATTTAATCCTCCTTGGTTCATTAGCTCTCGAAAATAATCAAGGTGAGCTTTTAGACGCACTTTTTCTTCGGTGATGTCAAATTTTTCGAGGTAGTAGATTAACTCTTGTTCAAAACGATCTTGGTTGTGATCAGCTTTTAGCTGATCTAAAGCCTTTTGCATCCGTTCTTTAACCCGGTCGATGCGTTCACTTTCCAAAGGTATTACAGCCTCTAAACCTGCTTCAATATTATTAAGACGCAGCTCTAAGTCCTCTTTCAACTTGCCCCCTTCATCCGAACGAAAGCCCTCAATACTTTCGAGGCATTCTTCTAAGGTGTTTTGCACAGCCTTCCATTCCTCGGAGTCTAGCTCATCATCGCTGCTCTGCATAACATCTGGCATGCGCATGACCGCACCAATGATATCGCCATCGACGCCATTGGCATCTGCAATAGCCTTAAGCTGCCGCATGTAGCCCCCTGCTAGTTCTTCATTAATTCTTGGAGCATTATCCAAGCCCGTAAGCTCCGCGTATATGCTGCAATCTATTTTACCTCGAAGCAATCGCTTAGCGATAAGCTGACGAATTTCGCTCTCTTTAGGGCGGTATAAGGAGGGTAATCGGAGATTAATGTCTACCTGCTTACTATTAAGACTTTTAATCTCGATGTTAATCTTTTTACCGGGTATTTGCAAGACTGCCTTGCCAAAGCCGGTCATGGAATACAATGGCTTCATAGGCCGCAAAGTTAAGGATTGCTATTTCTTAGCGCGATAGAATGACACGAGATATACACCGGTAAATATCAGTAAGGCAGATATTAGCATACTTGGTCTTAAGCTATCGGTACCTAAAATTAGTGCAGAAGCGGTGGCAATTAGCGGTTGTAGGTAAATGTAGAAACTCACCGTTGTGGAGCTAACTGTTTTTAGGGCATAGATATTGAGCAGATAGGCAAAGAAGGTAGTGCCTACCACCACAAAGGCAATTTCCCAATATATTTTGATGGGCATGGCTAGCCAGTCTATGGCGTTTAATTGAGGGGCGCCAAAGGGAATCACAAATAAGAATCCAGCTAAAAAGACCCAGCTAATAACCGTTATGGGCTTATAATCGCGCATTAAAGGTTTTACAACAACTAAATACGAGGCATAGGAAAGGGCATTGAGTAAAACCAGTAAGTTCCCTAGTGATTCCCCTTCTTGAAAAATCGCATTTATTGATTTTCCTTGGGAGATTAGAAATAAGGCTCCGCTTACCCCTAGAATAATTCCCCCGATTCGGGCTAATTTTAAGGGAACTTTTAAAAATATTGCCGACAGGCTCAAAACCATTATTGGGTTGGTAGTCATAATAACAGCGGCACTTATCGGAGTAGTAATATTTAGGCCTTCAAAAAAAAGGAGTTGATTGGCGGCCACACCGAAGAAGCCTGCCGCGATAAACCGGGGCCAATCTTTACGGGCAACCTTCTGTCTGCGGCTTAATAGATAGAGCAGGAAGAAAAGCAAGACAGCCCCTGCCACTCGAATAAAAATAAAGGCGCGAGGCTGCACGAACTCCGGCATCACATCTTTGGCGATGCTGTAATTGAGCCCATAGATTAAGGCCACCGCCACAAGGGCTAAATGGGCTTTTATTTTAGCTTTCTGTTCCATGAAGGCTGCAAAATTCGACTTTTTATTTACGATCTAAATCAGGAAACTTAGGTCTGATTGATTTTGGCAATGATTTAAGCCTTGCCATAACGAGCCTTTAATTCATCCAAAATGGAATGCAAACCTTCGGTACGAATCACAAAAAGGGTTTCGAGGCAAATACCAATTCGACCTTCTGGGAACCCTTTACCAGCGAACCACTCTAGATAATAGGTGGGTAAATCGCAGAGAAGGCGACCTTCGTACTTGCCGAAGGGCATTTTCTTTTGGACTAAATCGATTAGTATGCTGCGGTCTCCTAAAGGGCTATTCATAGATCCATGGATAAACGAAAGGCTTCAGTTTTTTTGGAGCCTTAGGGGTATAATTTAAGGAGGTTTTTCAAGTCTTTTAAGCTATTTGCTTCACCGGCTTTTTTATCTTTTCGCCATCTCTTCATTCGGGGAAAACGCAGCGCGATACCACTTTTATGACGTTTCGACTCTTGAATACCTTCAAAAGCGATTTCAAAAACCAATTCGGGTTTTACACTGCGAACCGGTCCAAAGCGCTCCAAAGTATTCTGCTTAATAAATCGGTCTACCTCTCGAAACTCGGCATCACTTAATCCTGAATAGGCTTTGGTGAAGGGAACCAGTTCATTGTCCTTCCAAACAGCGAAAGTGTAGTCCGTGTATAAATTGGCTCTTCGGCCATGACCTCGCATGCCGTAAATCAGCACGGCGTCAATAGTTAATGGGTCTACTTTCCACTTCCACCAATCGCCCTTTTTACGGCCTACTTGGTAAGCTCCATCCTTTCGTTTTAGCATGATTCCTTCATGACCCTCTTCTCTGGATCTGCTTCGGATCTCTTTTAACTCATCCCAATTTTGAAAGGAAATAAGCGGGCTGAGCTGTAGTAATTTATTTTTGGCAAGTGTTTGGAAGAGTGCCTCTAGCTGCTGTCGGCGATTGGCTTGAGGTTTTGAGCGTAGGTCCTTTCCACGGAGCTCCAAAAGGTCATAGGCGCGCATAATAACGGGCGCTTCCTTGAGAATTTTTTTAGTGAGATTTTTACGACCAATACGGGGTTGAAGTTCTTGGAAGCCCAAGGTTTGTCCATCCTTAAAAGCCAATAACTCTCCATCGATTACGGTTCCATCTGGGAGTATCTCTGGGCTGACAGCGAACTCGGGAAATTTCTCGGTTAACAGTTCTTCACCGCGACTCCAAATATAATATTCACCACCGCGCACGATAAGTTGACCACGAATGCCATCCCATTTAGGCTCCGCTTGCCATAAATTAGGCGAACCGAGGTTCTCTGGCTCGCCATCTATTTGATAGGCAAGGTAAAAGGGATAGGGACGGCTTAAATCATCTCCCGCTTTTTGCGCAAGAATCAGATTTTCAAAATCGGCTTGTGAAGGATCCCATTTCCCCATTAGTCGATGGGCTAATTCTGCCTCCTCTTTCCCAGTGTATTGGGCCAAAGCCCGAAGGGTTAGTTTTTGCGAAACGCCCATTCTAAAGCCACCCATCATCATTTTGTTAAAGACAAAGCAAGACCACGGGTCTAAATGATCCCAAGCCCAAAGAATTTTACTTTTCTTTTGTGCGGGGTCCAAATCCTTCAGAGACACAATAAACTGCATCCAGTCGCTTAGGCTATAATCTACGGTTCCAGTGGCCAGGGGAAGCATTTTAGCAATGGTTTCCGCTAAATCTCCAACGATGTGATAGGTTTCTTCAAAAAGCCAGGTGGGTAAGCTACTTAATTCGGCAGTCCATTCGCGAAGATCAGTAGTGCGCACCGCGCGTTTGGGTCTTTTGCCGCTGAGTAAGGCAATCGCCCAGACTTTGTCAGCATCAGAGGCTTTTTCAAAAAAATGAACCAGCGCCTCCACTTTTTTACTGGTTTTGGTGCTCTGATCGACCGTTAAGAAAAGTTTGGTAAAGGCCTTCATGTGCTTATTAAGGCCTAGCCACTTAAATTGTTCTAATAGGCTCTTTCGCGCTTTCCCTCGTAGTAATTTAAGAAAGCTTTATTTACAACTCGCTGTCCACCAGGTGTTGGGAAGTTACCGGTAAAATACCAGTCTCCAGTATGATCAGGCGCCGAAGCGTGCAGGTTTTCAATCGTCTGGAACATAATCTTAACCTCGGCTTTCATCCCTTTCGGAGTTAGCATTTCCGCCATTTTATCGGAAATCTCCTGAGGGCTAAATGGAGCGTAAATTTGTTTTACGAAATTTTGAATCTCCTCGTCCGGTAAATCCGCTTGGGCAGCGCATTTGGCATAGGTATCTTCAATTACACTCTCCATGCCGCGCTCCTTCAGCAGCGCTATCGCCGCGCGGAAAGCGGCAAAGTCCTCCAGCAAAGACATATTAATGCCATAACAATCGGGGTAGCGAATTTGAGGCGCTGAACTTACTACGATGATTTTCTTTGGACCTAAACGGTCTAAGATGCTAAGAATGGATTGCTTTAAGGTAGTGCCGCGAACAATGCTATCGTCTATAACTACTAAATTATCCGTGCTCTTTACAGTTTCGTAGGTAATATCATAAACGTGACTCACCAGTTCATCGCGACTACTGTCTTGCGTGATAAAGGTTCGCATTTTCACATCCTTCCAAAGCGATTTTTCGACGCGAGGTCTTATGGAGAGGAGTGATTCTAATTTTTCAGCATCAAGATCTCCTTCAAATTTTAGGATCTTATTACGCTTCACTTCGTTCAGGTATTCTTCCATACCCTTTACCATGCCGTAAAAACTAATTTCGGCGGTGTTTGGGATAAAAGAAAAAACTGTATTTCGAAGGTCTTGGTCCACTTCTTCCAAGATCGCCGGACAAATGCGGCGACCTAGTTCAATGCGTTCCCGATAAATATCTGCATCATTGCCACGAGAGAAATATATCCGCTCAAAAGAACAAGCCGTTCTTTTACCCGGTTTACGAATCTCTTTTAAACTTGCTTCGCCGGCTTTCTTAATTATGAGGGCATGACCTGGAGTAACCTCTTTGATTTCACTAAATGGAACATTGAAGGCAGTTTGAATTACCGGTCTTTCGCTGGCCACCACACAAACCTCATCATCATCATAATAAAAGGCTGGACGAATGCCATTGGGGTCACGTAAAACAAAGGCGTCTCCATGGCCAAATAAGCCCGCCATCGCATAGCCGCCATCCCAGTATTTGGCGCTTTTCTTGAGTATTTTTTGGATATCGAGTTCCTCCGCTATGCGAGGACTAATGTCAATTTTGGAAAGACCTTCCTTCTTGTATTTCCGATAAAGTTTCTCGTTTTGTTCATCCAAGAAGTGACCAATCTTTTCCAAAATAGTAACTGTGTCTGCTTTTTCTTTGGGATGCTGACCTAAGTCTACTAGATTGTTAAACAACTGATCAACATTGGTCATGTTGAAGTTACCTGCCAAAATTAAGTTGCGGGTAAGCCAGTTGTTCTGACGTAAGAAGGGGTGTATGTTTTCGATGGACTGTCCGCCGTAAGTACCATAACGCAAATGTCCTAAATACAATTCGCCCATGAAGGGGACATTGTGCTTTAACCATTCGGGGTCGTTGATTTTTGATTCATCTCCTCCGAGCCCATCAAAAATACGATGGTTAATCCGTTCAAAAAGATCTTGTATCGGAGTCTTATCCATCGAGCGGTAGCGACTAATGTATCGCTTCCCTGGAGGCATATCCATTTTAATGGTAGCTAAACCGGCGCCATCTTGGCCACGGTTATGCTGTTTCTCCATCAGGATATACATTTTATTAATACCGTAGAGCGCTGAACCATACTTCTCATGGTAATAAGAAAGCGGTTTCTTTAAACGAACAAGGGCGATTCCACATTCGTGGGTGATAGCGTCACTCATGACAAAGGATGATCAAAATGTGATGCAAAGTTAGCCCTTTTCTGAGAGCTCTACTTGGTTACCATTAGCACCATCTATAATAAATCTGCTTTTATCGATATTTAGCCATTCCAAGGCGGCATTAGCATAGATATCTTCAACAACAGATTGCTCTAAGTTCATGTCCTCGATGTACTTTCCTATTTCCAAATCTCCCAAAGGGAAGGGGTAGTCGGAACCAAGCATAACTCGCTTAGAGCCTTGCATATCGAGGATATATGCTAAGAGTTTTGGATCATGGGTTATGCTGTCGACCCAAAACTCACCGATGTATCGGCGTGGATTAACATTGTTGTGAATAGCCACTAAATCAGGACGACAATTAAAGCCGTGCTCAATTCTCCCAATGGTGGGTAAGAAAGAACCTCCAGCGTGCGAAAAACAAACTCGAAGCTTGGGTAATTTTTCGAGGACACCACCAAATATCATGGAGGCCGCAGCTCGTGAAGTTTCAGCAGGCATTCCTACAAGCCAAGGAAGCCAATATTTGCGCATGCTTTCCATACCCATCATGTTCCAAGGGTGAACCATAATAGCCATGTCTAAATCTTGGGCCGCTTCAAAAATGGGGAAGAACTCGGGCTCCCCTAAATTGATGTCATTAATATTGGAGCCAATCTGAACCCCTAAGAGCCCAATTTCTTTACAACGTTCGAGCTCTTTAATAGCTTCTTCCGCGTCTTGCATCGGAAGGGTTCCTAGGCCCAAGTAGTTTTGAGGATACTTCTCGCAAAGCTCTGCTAAATCATCATTCAGAAACTCGCTCAAAGCTTTAGTGTCTTTGGCTTTGGCCCAATAGGAAAACATTACTGGTATCGTGCACACCACTTGTACTTGGGTGTTGTACTTGGCATAATCACGCATCCTAATATCTGGATCCCAACAATTGGGCTGGATGCGACGAAAGAATTTATCGCCCTGCATCATGTTTGCAGAGCCGTCCTGATTATTCATCAAGTAAATAAAGTCTCCGTAACCAAATTTCTCCGCGAAGTTGGGCAACTTTTCGGGGAGAATGTGGGTGTGCATATCAATTTTCAGCATGCGACAAATTTAAAATTTTCGTCCTTCAATCCTAATGACTTCATTTTCTCAAAGATATTTCACAAAAGATGTTGATAACTTCTAAGAGATTTAGTTACATTTGCAGCCCTTTTTTAAGGGAGTATAAAATAGTCAATTCCAAAGTATTAGACACTTGACACCACAAGCAAAAATATTTGCAACCCGAGGATCACAGGTTATCGCCGAGCGTATGGCGGCTTCCTATGGTATCCCATTGGGTAAGGTTGAAATCAATGAGTTCAGCGATGGCGAATTTGAGCCTTCCTTTGAGGAAACGGTGCGCGGTGGTCGTGTGTTCTTGGTTGGTTCTACGCACCAACCGACTGATAATCTTATGGAATTGCTTTTGATGACGGATGCCGCAAAGCGAGCTTCAGCAAAGCACATTACAGTGGTAATGCCTTATTTTGGATGGGCCCGTCAAGATCGTAAGAGCAAGCCAAGAGTGCCGATAGGTGCGAAAATGGTCGCCAACTTGTTAACGGCAGCGGGTGCAACCCGTATTATGACCATGGACTTGCATGCTGACCAAATTCAAGGTTTCTTCGAGGTTCCTGTAGATCATGTTTTTGCGTCAAGCATCTTCGTGCCGCACCTCAAAGCTCAAAACCTTCAGAATTTAACCATTGCTTCTCCCGACATGGGTGGTTCCAAGCGCGCTAATAACTATGCAAAATGGTTACAAAGCGAGGTGGTTATTTGCTACAAGCAACGCAAGAAAGCCAATGTGATCGATAAGATGACAGTTATTGGTGATGTGGAAGGCCGCAACGTGGTATTAATTGATGATATGGTGGATACCGCAGGTACACTAACTAAGGCCGCCGATATGTTGATTGAGAAAGGAGCTCTAAGCGTGCAGGCTTATTGTACGCATGGCGTGCTTTCAGGAAAGGCATTGGAACGAATAGAAAACTCTAAGCTTGATCGCTTAGTGATAACCGATACGATTCCGCAGGAGCGGAACTCAGACAAGATCGAAGTACTTTCGATCGCTGAACTTTTTGCCAACGTTATGCAGAAAGTTCACTATCATGAATCAATTAGTTCACACTTTTTAGAAAATTAAATTCCCAGATACAATGAGATCAGTAAGCATCGAGGGTACATTAAGAGAAGAGCTAGGTACGAAAAGTGCCAAGCAGTTACGTCGTGAGGGAATGGTGCCTTGCGTTATCTATGGTGCCGGTGAAAATATTCACTTCTACACCGATCACCGTAATTTTAAAGATATCCTTTACACTGCCGAAGCTTTACTAGTAATCGTAAACTTAGACGGCACAGAGTACAAATGTGTAGTTCGCGATAGTCAGTTCCACCCTGTTTCTGATGAAATTGAGCACGTTGACTTCTTCCAGCTAAGTGCAGGAAAGCCAGTAAACGTAGTAGTTCCTATCAATTTAGTAGGAAATGCTCGTGGTGTACGTAATGGTGGTAAGTTGAAATTTAACTTACGTCGTGTAACTGTTCGTGCTACTGAAGAAAATCTTCCTGGAATGATTGACCTAAACATTGAAAACCTTCGTATTGGTCAGTCTCTTCGAGTAAGTGATATTGCAACTGAAGGATATGAAATCTTAGGTGAGCCTGCACGTTCGGTAGTAGCGATCAAAACTTCTCGTAACGCGGTTGATGAAACCGAAGATGAAGAAGAAGGTGCTGAAGAAGGTGCAGAAGCTTCTAACGAAGAGGCTGCAGCAGAAGCATAAGCTTATAGAGTCGTGACTAAATACCTTATAGCTGGCTTAGGAAACATTGGGCCCGACTACGAAGGTACACGTCATAATATTGGATTTGAAGTGCTAGATTCCTTGGCTAAGGAGTCTAGCATTTCTTTTTCTACAGAGCGTTATGCCATGCGGGCGGAGCTCAAGGTTAAAAACAAATTGTTGGTGCTCATTAAGCCAACCACCTATATGAACCTTAGTGGTAAGGCGGTAAACTACTGGCTTCAACAAGAAAAGATTCCCTTGCAGAATTTATTGGTAGTAGTGGACGACTTGGCCTTAGAACCAGGGACTCTGCGCATGAAACTCAAAGGGAGCGATGGAGGCCAAAATGGTCTTAAAAACATCAATCAGGTATTGGGGCGTCAAGATTATGCGCGCCTTCGTTTTGGTATTGGGAATGACTTTCCTCGCGGGCATCAGGTAGACTACGTCTTGGGGAGATGGACGCGCCAAGAAGAAGATATCATTGCCCCCAAAATCTTAAAGGCAGGAGAAGCTATTAAATCTTTTGCCTTGGCCGGTCCGGCCATTACCATGAATCAGTTTAACGGCTAAACTTCAAGCCGTTCTCTAAAGAATTGGCAGTTCTTAAAAAGGGATAAGGCTGTCAAGCGTGATAAACCTCTATTTATACTCCAAAGGCGTCCATGTGATGAGATAGGTATTGTTGGTATTCGAAGGCTTTAAAATCCAATAATTGTATTTCTCAATGGTGGTAATGCTTTAAGTGTAAACGAAGGCCGCTTGCAGTTTGGGCACGGCATTCTCGTCCGAATAAACCCAGCCTGAGGGGTCGCCATATTGGAAGGGCGGACTCTGATATATGAGGACAACTTTTAGAAAGCCATCGGTCATTGCTTTATAAATGGTGTCGGCAACAAAGGTGTGGATGGGTTTGCCGAGTTGTAAGGTTTTCTCCTCTGGAGAGCAGGCGGCCAGCATTGCAAGCCAAGCTCCAATAATAATGGAAAAACCAAACCTTGAGATGAGTTTTACTCATCATTCTGGATTTTTATAGGGTAAAGCCGAGAGTATGTGTTCCACCGCTTCTAATCGAGCTTTGGTTTTTTGATCAGCCTGAATAATCTTCCAAGGTGATTTTGGTGTATCACTCACTTCAAACATCTTTTCCTTATAGGCCGTGTATTGATCCCATAAACCTTGGGCAGCTTCATCTACCGGTGTCATTTTCCAACGCTTTAATGGGCTGGATTTAATATCGGTAAATCGACGAGCTTGTTCGTCTTTAGATATAGAGAAGTAGAACTTGATGAGATAGGTGTCGGCCGACATAATCATGCGCTCAAAGTCATTTACTTGACTCATAAAGTTTTCGTATTCAATTTCGGAACAGAACCCATTTACAGGTTCCACAACGGCACGATTGTACCACGAACGGTCGAAAAACACAATCTCTCCTGGCTTGGGCAGACGATTCACATAGCGTTGAAAATACCATTGGCCAGCTTCTTCATCGCTCGGCTTCGGAAGAGCAACAATTCTGTAATGACGCGGATTGATGTGCGCAGTAATTCTTCTAATTGCGCCGCCTTTTCCTGCTGCATCGCGACCCTCAAACAAGATAACTACCTTTTTACCGTGTTCAATTACCCAATTTTGCATTTTGATGAGCTCCGCTTGGAAAACGCGCAACTGTTCTTCGTACTCCGCAGTTCGAAGGGCTTTTAAAACGTCAATTTTCTTATCGGACAGTAAGTGTTTTAAGCCCAATGGTGTATTCAATAGGGCTAATTCCTCATCACTTAAGTTTAGAATGTCTTCTTGTCGACTCATGGTTAAATGTCAATTTGTTCGATGTGACGGTAATAACGTGTCACTACATTAGGGTCGGGGAGCAAGGTAGTGCTAGGTTTTCGACGGCCTTCTCTGTAATTAAAACGCGAGAGAACATAGCGTATACTTTCTAGTCTGGCCTCACGCTTATCGTTGGTTTTTATGATAATCCAGGGGCTAAAAGTGGTGTGTGTTTTTGAGAACATTTGCTCTTTGAAATGTGTGTATCGGTCCCAGAGTTCCTGACCTTTCATATCTACAGGCGAGAATTTCCAATGCTTTAAAGGATTTTCCATCCTAGAGGCAAAGCGCTTTTGTTGTTCCTTTTTGGTTATGGAAAACCAAAATTTGATTAAGATCACTCCGTCTTCATAAAGCATGTGTTCAAAGCCGGGCACCTGCACCATAAACTGATCGTATTCGGCATCACTGCAAAAGCCCATTACGGGCTCTACTACGGCGCGGTTATACCAGGACCGATCGAAGAAAACAATTTCTCCTGGATTTGGAAGTTCTTTAATATATCTACGGAAGTACCACTGACCTTTCTCTACTTCGGTGGGCTTCGAAAGGGCCACGACTCGCATAGAACGAGGGTTTAAATGCTCTGCAAATCGTTTGATAGAACCACCTTTGCCGGCAGCGTCACGACCTTCAAATAGAACCGCTACGCGTAATTTCTTTTCAGCAACCCAGCGCTGGAGATTTACTAATTCTGCCTGTAAAAGCCTAAGTTCTTCTTCGTAACGCTGATTGCGTATTGCTTTTTTAAGGTTGGTGCCATTTTTTTCGGCTAGGTTAAGAAGCTGTTTTCGATTTTTAACCCGGGCGAGATCTTCGCGTGTAAACATGTAAAGGTGATTGGTTAAACCTAAACCACCTAAATTACGTAATATTTAGTCACAGAGCTAATCTAAATAAGTACTAATAGCCAATTGCCATCCCGTCTTTGCGCGATTCACTAGCACCATAATACACCCCTGTTTCAAGATCTCTTTTGATGGCCTGATATCCTCCGTAAGACCCCAGATCATAACCAACTTTATGGCCCCGACGCATTAAAGCTCTGATAACCTCATAGTCGAAACCACTCTCTAATAAAACTCTTCCTCCATCGGTTAGTGCTCCTCCAGTAGGTTCACTACTGCCTTCATGTTGAATCCGAGGAGCATCTCCAGCTTCCTGAAGGTTCATGCCGAAGTCGATTAGGTTGATTACAATTTGAGCATGCCCTTGAGGTTGCATCGCACCGCCCATTAATCCAAAGCTCACAAATGGCTTGCCGTCCTTTGTGATAAAGGCCGGTATTATGGTGTGGAAAGGTCTTTTTGAGGGTTCGTAGACGTTGTAGTGGCCTTCTTCTAAGCTAAAAAGCTCTCCGCGATCTTGCAACATAAAGCCTAATTTGGGTGGAACCATGCCCGAGCCCATACCTCGGTAATTACTTTGGATCAGGGAGATCATGTTACCTTCAGCATCAGCCACGGTCATGTATATAGTATTCCCTTGTTCCAGTTTGCCAGCGTCGTAGGTTCTAGCAGCTCGGTCTTTAATTAAGGCTCGGCGTTGAGCTGCGTACTTTTCACTTATTAATTCGCGGTAGTCGATCTTGTTAAAATCGGGGTCTGCATAGTATTTAGCGCGGTCTTCAAAAGCAAGTTTCTTAGCTTCAATGAAGTGGTGAACATACTCTGCTGAGCCAAAGCCCATTCCATTAATGTCGTAAGCTTCTAAAATTTGTAAGATTTGCAGAGCAGCAATCCCTTGGCCATTGGGTGGAAGCTCCCATACATCATAGCCGCGGTAATTAATGGAAAGCGGCTCTACCCATTCGCTGCTATGCTGGGCTAAGTCTTCAACACTTAAAAATCCCCCTTGTTCCTGTATAAAGTCGGCAATGGTCTTCGCTATTTCTCCCTTGTAAAAGCCATCTCTACCTTTTTCAGCAATGGTTTTATAGGTATTGGCCAAATAGGGATTCTTAAAAATCTCTCCTTTATTTAAACTTTGACCTTGAGGTTGGTAAGTGTCCTTGAAATTGGGGAAATCCTTAAAACGACGCGCTGATAATTGAAGGTAGTAGGAGATGAGTTCGGTTAAAGGAAAGCCTTCTTCAGCATAATGAATCGCTGGTTCTAATACCTCCTTCATTTTTAGTTTCCCAAACTTATCATGCAGACTGAACCAACCGTCTACCGCCCCAGGGACACTTACGGGTAATGGACCAAAGGCTGGAATCTTATCGTATCCCTTTTCTTTGAAGTACGCTAAGCTTAAGTTTTGAGGTGATCTTCCGCTTCCATTTAAGCCATATAATTTTTGATCTTTTGCACTCCATACGATTGCAAATAAATCACCACCCACCCCGCAACCGGTTGGTTCCATTAGTCCTAATGCGGCATTAGCCGCAATGGCAGCATCAATCGCATTTCCTCCTTGTTTCAAAATATCTATAGCAATTTGAGAAGCTAAGGGATGGCTTGTAGCGGCCATACCTTCGGTTGCAATCACTTCCGATCGAGTGGCAAAGCTTGAGCCCGTAACACGGTCCTGAGCTAATGCAACAGTAGAAAAACAAATTAAAAAGAGAAGAACCTTTCGTTTCATTGTAGATGGATTTCTAGAATTAAAGCCAATTTTGCCAAAAGGTTCAAAGCTTAAACCTTTCGCCCACCTTTGCTACATGAAAGCCCTCCCGCAGCACCGCTTGATAGGCTTGGGAATCCGTTTGCCATAAAGGGTTGCTATGGTTTAAATGAATGAAATAGATCTTAGACCGTTCTTCTCGGGGAAGCACGTCCCATCGTTCCATACTTTCTTTAACAAAAGGGTGTGGTATTTCAGACATATCTCGACCGGGCAATTCCTTTTCATCGTAAAAAGTAGCATCTAGTAGGGCGTAATCTACGGTTTTGATGATGCTGTCGATGTCTAAATGCCATCGCCCCCACTTATCGATATCAGGAATGAATAAAAGTTTTTTTTTGGGTCCACTTAGGATAAACCCGAAAGTTTCCGAAAATTCATCGCGATGCGGGACTTGGATAGCTTCTATCTCGAGATGTGGAAAATTTAAACGCGCTCCATTTTCAATGGTACTCAGTTTTATGTTTTCCAACTCGACTAATTGCGACCATGGTCCATTGTGTCTAAGAAAGTTGCTCATACGCGACCCCACATGGCAAATTATCCCTTTGCTATTAGCAGCCTCCCTGCCAAAGTGGATCAAACCTGTATAATGACCCATGTGAGCATGGCTTAGGAATACTCTACGCGGAAGTTCGGGGTAATATGTAGGTACCTTACGAATTTGAAATGGCAAGGCGGGGCTGGCTTCCATTAAGTACCATTCTTGCTGAATAGAATCTAAAATTGCGAGGGAAACTGGGCTTCCTTCAAAGTTTTGAGATAGATGAACACAACAGTCCTCTGTGCATCCGAGTTGAGGTTTTCCCGCATCCTGAGCAATACCCAAAACCAAGACCTCTTGGGACCAAAGCTTTAGGCCGCTTAAAAGAGCGATAGTCAGGCTAAGTTGGAGATATTTCATTTTGTACAATTTCTTCAATTCGCTGAATTGATTCATAGGCCTGACCCTGATCGAACAGGTCTAGGTAATATTTTGGTCGCACCAGTACATCCACTTGAGATGCGCTCAATTTTATTCGAATTACTTCGCCAAAACTTTGCCAGTTAGGCTTTCGTCTGATCTCTATAGTTTGCGCTTCGGCCTTAATCGAAACCTTAAAAAGATTAGTTGGAAAGCGCGCAATAATTTTGGTGTACAGACTATTTAACTCAGCTTCTGGATCAAAGTATTGCCGCTTAAAATATTTAAAAATATCGCCGGGCTTAAGACCTCTTTTTTGCAATGGAACGACCGACATAAATGCGGTGATTAGGCTAACCGCAAGAATCTTCCATAGAGGAATGGCGTCTCCCATCATTGGACCCACTAAAAACTCGCCAATCAAGGCTAGGAGAAAGAATATAAAAAGACTCACTGAGAAGGAACGGATGTCTTTCAAGGCATAGATTTTCACCTAAAATACAAATTATGCTTTGGGTTCTGCGGGCCAGTCTTTGGGTAAAATAAAGTAGCGCTCAAATTCCACATATTGTTCTGACTCTATTCGTATTAAAGCCAATAATTGAGGTCGATATAAATGGGAGAACTCTTCTTTTAATTCGATTTTGACTTCACGGAAATTCCGCAATATACTTGGGTCTTCTGTTTGATAAGGCCCGAGCCAATCTGGCTTGAATAAAATTTTGAAGTAGTGGGACCTTTCTTGCATTTCAGCAAGATCTTCAAACTTAATATGATGGTAAACCTTAGCTTGTTCCTGATATGACTGGGGGCGGTAGAGCGAGCTACTTTTAGGATAATACAACTCTCCTTTAAGAAAGAGCTTGGAGGGGATACTTCCAAATTTGGATACAACCTGGGTGTGTTTCCCTAATTTAAGCTGATGTTCGTAAAGCTTAGCCATCTTTTTTGCAAGAAAGTCTTTCCGTGAAGGTCCTAGATAAAAATTATGGTCGGTCGAAGCCTGGACTTGTAGATAGTATTTAAGTGCTATTTCCCAATGTTCAATTTCCCCACCTACTTTTTGAATAACCAAGTCTATTTCCCCTTCTGTTATACCTAATTCATTTACGATTTGCTGATTGGCCCATAAGACTTCATAATAGGGGTCACGATCTAAAATGAAGAAAAGTAATTGTTCAAAGTATCTACCTAAAGGCATATAGCCTAGGGACTCAAAATAATGGTTTAAGCTTTCTGGGTCTTGGTCCAACTCTTGTAAAATAGCATGAACCTTTTCCTTATGCCCGGGGTGATAATAGTATTCTGCCGTGATATCTAAATCTAGAAAAGATGGCGTTTCAAGGGCCCATTGGATTCGACGAAGGTGGACATTTCTTAATCTCATCTTAGTCCTTTATATCGCTTAAAGGTAGAAAGGGACTTTGCCAGCCGTATCGAACAGCCAAGCTGCGTATAAGAATCACAATGCCAATGGAGACTAAGGCGTTTAATGCATTACTAAACCCAATATGGATTCCAAGGAGGTAAATGAGTCCGCCCGAAAGGGAGGCTAAAGCGTATATCTCCTTTCTAAAAATCAAGGGTACTTGATTGGTAAGAACATCTCGGATAACCCCACCAAAAACAGCACTGACGATGCCTAGCATTAGAGCGATCGGGATACTTAACCCAGTGTTTAGTGCTTTTTCGAGCCCTAGTATGGTAAATAGTCCTAAGCCGATGGAGTCAAAAATGAAGAGTCCCTTGCGGACCCTAGCTAATTGCCGATAAAAGAAAAAGCAAAGTGCCATGGCTATAATAACCACGTAAAGGTAGTCCAGGTTAAGCATCCAGGCCACTGGGGTTGAGCCGATTAATAAATCCCGGGTAGTGCCTCCACCTAAAGCGGTTACTAATCCAATCATAAAAGCGCCGACCAGATCAAACTTTCGTTCGACTGCAGCAACAACCCCAGAAATAGCAAATACCAGGGTACCTACAATGTCAAAAAGATAAATAAGGTCTTCGAAAGGCATATTCAAAGCAAGGCAATAATTTTTACATGCCCTAAGCTTGTGGAAGGTATTGGTGCTCGATTACGCCGCTAGAATACACTTCACATTTGGAGAGTTGCCAAGATTGGCTTTGCTCTCGAGCAGGAAAAAGAGGAGTTTAGAATCTATCATCAATTAAGCATTTAGGCTTTTTTCACGAATTGTGACTTTAGGGCCATGGAGCCGAATCCTTCGATTTTGCAATCAATATTGTGGTCACCCTCAACTAGGCGAATGTTTTTAACCTTTGTGCCGGCCTTAATGGGCTTGGGGGCTCCTTTCACGGGTAGATTTTTAAGCACTACAACAGAATCACCATCTTGCAAGATATTGCCATTTGCATCTAAGACCTGATGCTCGGCTTTTTGTTCTTCGGGGTCCCATTCATGGCCACATTCAGGACACATCCATAAGTTAGCGCCATTAGAATACCCATAAGGGGATTTACATTCGGGGCAATTTTGGGTTTCGCTCATAATTTATATTTTTTGGATTTATATAGAGGACCGACGGGCAATTAGTAATTGATTTTTACCCAGAACTTTTGGATGTATTTCTACCTCTAATTCTCCATAATGCTCAAAAACCTGTTTCAATTCTTTTTCTCGGGCATATACTTTTTCCCACATCCCCAAATTGAAAAGAAGTTGGCCCTTATCGGATAATCGGGAGCATACTAATTCCCAAAAATGTACCTGTCGAAATTTTACCGGTACCTGATCATTTAAAAATAAATCGACGATAATTAGGTCATATGTATCGCGATCTTCAGCAACGAATAGGGCGGCGTCCATTTCAAGCAATTCAAATTTAAACCGATTCAGATTAAACACTTCCCGTGCGATTTTAACTACTACAGGATCTATTTCAACCGCCTTAATTCGTCCCTTAAAGCCTCTTTGCTCTAGGCTTTCTAGAACGCTACCAGCACCAAGGCCTAAAATTAAAGCAGATTGAGCTTTCCCTGGCTGTAAGCGGTTAAGTCCGAAATCCAGCACTTCTTGAAGCTTACCATAGGAATAATTAGCATCCGGACTATTCAAAACTTTCTTACCATTTACCCATTGCACCTCCAGACGCTTACTGAATTCGGAGGTGTAAGTTTTAGTAATGGGCCATAGGTAGCTGATCAATTCACGAACCATTTCGGCCCAATTTAAAGTTGATAGACCCTTCACCCCAATCTCTATAATTGAGCAACTCCTCAATAAGTTCTCCAGGCTCACGAACGAAGGTCCACATATCATGGTGCTTATCCTGCATAAAATCTTCTCGCACAATACGGTCCATTAAAGCCTGCAAATCTTTGTAGAAGTCATTCGTATTGAGGATAAGAATGGGTAGGTCGATTAAACCTAATCGCTTTAAAGTAACAGCCTCCAAAAGTTCTTCTAAGGTTCCCGTGCCGCCAGGTAAAGCAATAACGCCATCTACCCCTTCTAAAAACTTAGCCTTTCGTTCGTGCATGGTTTCAGTAAACTCAAACTCCGCTACCTGCTTATGCGCCCATTCCACTTCATTCATAAACTTGGGCATAATACCTTTTATTTTACCCCCTTCTTCCAGGATAGTGTCCGCTAATTGGCCCATCAGCCCAGAGGCTCCACCACCATAAACCACTTCAATATTGTTCTTTACTAAGGCTTTAGCCAAAGCTTCAGTAGCCTTAAAATAGTCTTGGTGAATTCTGGGGCTGGAGGCACAATAAATACAAACCTTCATGGGAGGGGATTGGAATTAAGTGGAGCTCTAAAATACTAAGCTCTATCGAGAAATAACCTAATTCTTTGAAAAGCCATGAACACCATCATCTTTCTGAGGTTTTACCTACATGCAGCGTAAAGAAAAATTACAAAGTTTATTGGATAAACTGTGCGCCGGTTTGTACGAGCGTGATGAGGTGGTTAAACTTTCATTGTTAGCCGCTTTGGCTGGAGAATCCATTTTTCTTTTAGGCCCACCCGGGGTTGGGAAAAGTATGATTGCCCGCCGATTGAAATATGCCTTTGCCGATGCACGGTCTTTTGAGTATCTGATGACTCGTTTTTCTACACCTGAGGAGGTTTTTGGCCCTATTTCCATTCAAAAGCTGAAAGAAGAAGACAAGTATGAGCGTAAAACCGAGCAATACATGCCTGGCGCTAATATTGTGTTTTTGGATGAAATATGGAAGGCGAGTTCCTCTATTCAAAATGCCCTGCTTACCATTATCAATGAGAAGCTTTATCGCAATGGCGAACAGGAGATTAGAGTTGACCTAAAGGGTCTTATAACCGCATCCAATGAGTTGCCTCCAAGTGGCGAGAACTTTGGTCCATTGTACGATCGTTTGCTTTTACGTTATCACTTGCGCGAGATTAAATCCAGTAAGCACTTCTTGGAAATGATTACCGGTACGGAAGAGTTATACGAAGATCCTGTGCCGGTGGAGCTTAAAATTACACGTGCAGATTTAGAATCTTGGCAAAGTGATATTAATGCGGTCAGAGTAGAAGATGAGGTTTTATCGGTTATTCAAATCGTTCGACAGAAGATTGAGGAGTACAATGCCAAACAGGATGAGCCTTCTCTACAAATCAAGGTATACGATAGGCGATGGAAGAAGATGATTCGATTGCTTCGCACTTCTGCCTTTTTAAATGGTCGTGAAAAGGTGGATCTTTTAGATTGCTTTTTAATGGTTCATGGTCTTTGGAATCAACCGAGTCAATTGGAGACGGTCCAAGAGATTGTTAGTGAAACCATACGAAAGCATGGATATAGCGTGGCGATAGGACTCCCTATGCTACGAAAAGAAATTCGGGACTTTGAAAATGAGGTTTTAGAGGAAGTTCGAATCAAAATCACGAAAACCGAGGAGGTATTGCGCCCCGTGGAAGATGAGTACTACGAGTTATTGAAAAATGGAGAAGGATTTGCGGGAAGATATATACAGGTTAAAGATTACAATAAGCTTCAATCTTCGGAGGTTCCGGTAATGAATGTTTACGATGAAGACTTTAAACTGGTAAACCGGCTTAGGGCAGAGCGCTCCGAAACGCAATTCCAACTGAAGTTGAATCACAATTCTCAAATGCATCAGTTGCAGCTGAAAACCTACCAAAAGGAAAAGCTGGATTATCAATATAAAGCACCGCACCCATTAGTTAAAAAGTTTTGGGATGAACGCTACGATCGATTAAACAGCTATTTAGCGGAACAGAAAGAACGTATTGAAAACGAAAAGCCACAGGAGTTACTGCAAGGCAAGCACAATCTGTTTATTGATGAAAGTTTGGTTCCTGTGGTTGAGGCCAACCATCGTGAAGTAAGTGATGCATTGGCCGATTTAGAGCTAAAGCTGGAAAAGACCAAGCACCTATACGAACGCCAATCCTAATGGAGGATCGTTTGCAAAAAATAGAGGAGGAGTACGAACGATTTATTCAATTTGGTCAAGTACTCGACCGACCCAGTCGGCGCTACTTTGTGGCCTATCTGCGCTTTCTTCTTTCAGGAATTGAGCCCGAAGAGGACTTAAAGAGCGATTACTTCGAATACTTTCGCTCTGCCTTAGATGATTTGTTTGAGGATGAATCCCTACGCAAAATTGCCAAGCAACACGATTTCTTAGGGGCACAGATCATTGCCGATACATTGCAGTGGTTTCGAAAGGTATATGGTAAACTTTCACAAAAACATCCTTTTGGCGATGAGCAACAAGAGTTGGACTCATGGGGAGTACGCCACTTAAGGCAATTTACACGTTCATGGACTTTTCTGATTCAAAAGGTGTCTAGCTACTACCCCAAAGAAGAAATAGACCCATCTTTTCATCAAGAAAAATTTAAAACATTAATAGGTTCTTCCGATTATGAAGCCCTGGAGGAAAGCAGAAAAGAAGATATAGAGCGTGTTTTAAACGACCTTCTTGCGCAATGGGATGCGCGGTTACAGGCGAAAATTCTCAATTTTCAAATGCGGAAGCTAAAGCAGGAGAAAGAGGATTTTAAGGAAAAATTAGAGGCCAAGGTGCAAGAGTTCCAAAAGCTGACCTCTTTGGTGAAGCCCTTCACCGACCATATTTCAAAATATTGGGATATGAGCAGGGCATTATGGGAGGATAGCACCCTAGACTTGGTTGAACGCTACGATGCATTGCTTCAGGATGAAGAAGAGTTGAGCCGATTGGCAGAGCTCTTGGGACGTCTTCGTAAGGCTGAGATTGAGACAGACGAGGAGACCTACGAAAAGGTAGTGACCTATAAAGAATGGGTTAAAGATCCTTACCAGCGAAGCGAGATTGTGGGAGTAGAAAGTGGTAATGATCTTAATCAGATTTTACCTTCCGAGGTAGCCCTTTTTAGTGATGAAACGGAATGGCAGTTTTTAAAGCGCTTTGCTGAAGAACAGTTACAACTGAATCGATTTGAAGATCGTAGATTGGTAAATAGCACTAAAGTCTTTAGCGAAACCTATCAGAAGATAAGGAAGAAAGAAAAAGGTCCATTTATTGTTTGCGTCGACACGAGCGGCAGTATGGAAGGAGAACCCGAGCGAATAGCAAAGGTGCTCTGCTTTGGGATTCTTAAAATGGCGGCAGCGGATCACCGTCAGGCTTTCTTGATCAATTTCAGTTCGGGAATTCACACGGTGGATTTATTCAATTTGGTGGATTCCATTGATGAGGTCGCCGCCTTTCTTCAAAAATCTTTCCATGGGGGAACCGATATTTCTTTAGCTTTAAGTGAGGCCCTAAAGCAATTGGAAACCCATCGTTACCGAGATGCTGATGTACTGGTTATTTCTGATTTTATCATGTACCGTATTAGTGATGACCTACAACAGGCTATGGAAAAGCAGCAGCATAATAATGGCACTCAGTTTCACAGCTTAATCATCACCGACCAGGCTAGCGAAGAGGTTATTTCGGCTTTTGATAACGTATGGGCTTATAATCCAGATGAAAAAGGAGTAGTACGCGAAATGTACCGCAATTTAAAAGAGGTGTCGCAACGTCAAATTTGATTCTAAGCTTTGACTTTAGAGCATAAAAAAAGCGGGAGACTCTGCAACTCCCGCTTTAAATACCTTAACAGTGTTTGGAATCTGTAGATTACTAACCCTATTTCCCTATAAAATGAAGAACCCTGTTAAGTTGACACTAAGCTACAATTTTTTTTAACATTTCCTAATTGGGACTCTAAAAAATGAAAAAAGCCACCGGTCTCCGGTGGCTTTCAACGAAAACTAAAACATAAAAATGAAAAAACTTCGTGTGCTCTTCCAGTCAAAAGTAAGCATTTTTCCACAGGAAACAAACCCTTAATCTTAATTGCGGACCCTTTCAACGAATTCTGTAGCTTTGAGCACACAAGTAAGATGGACCCCAAGGAAACCCTAAAAATTGCATTAATCCAAGCGCCTTTGGTTTGGGAAAACAAAGGAGCAAACCTTCGCTATTTCAAGGAAAAATTGAAGGCTTGTAAACAGGCAGATTTAATCCTATTACCGGAGATGTTTAGCACCGGATTTTCCATGAATCCATCATTATTAGCCGACTCGAAAGAAGGGGAAGGTTTACAGTGGATGAGGGATCAAGCGCAAGAATTAAGTGTCGCTCTTACAGGCTCCTTAATTGTTAAGGAAAAGGACTATTACTACAATCGTTTGTACTTCGTTTATCCGGATGGTAGTTTCAAGCACTACGACAAGCGTCATTTGTTTTCCTATGCTGGAGAGGAAAAGGTGTATACGGCAGGATCCAGTAAGTTGATTCTGGAGTACTTAGGTTGGAAAATCAACCCGCAGATTTGCTATGACCTTCGTTTTCCGGTTTGGTGCCGAAATGCGGAGGAATTCGACTTCCAATATTTTGTCGCTAATTGGCCCGAACGTCGATCGCAAGCTTGGCAGACTTTACTTCAAGCCCGGGCAATAGAAAACCAGGTCTATCTAGCCGGTTTGAATCGAATAGGAGAAGACGGTAATGGGATATACCATTCAGGCGACTCGGCCGTATACAACGCTTTGGGGGAGAAAATTTCTACGATTCCTGATGGAGCCGAAATGGTGGAAGTAGTAGAGTTAAACTATTCGGAGCTCGAAAAAATAAGGGAAAGGTTTGCCTTTTTAAAGGATCGCGATTCCTTCCAACTTAGACCCTAGTCTATCTCTACACTTACCGGACAATGATCGCTGTGCTTTGCATCGGGCCAAATGGCGGCGTTCTTTAAATCCTTTTTCAAGGCGGTGCTAGCCATATTGTAATCAATCCGCCATCCTTTATTATTAGCGCGCGCATTGGCACGATAAGACCACCATGAATACTGATCTATTTTTTCAGGATAGAAATAGCGGAAGCTATCAATTAAACCCACTTCTAAGAAATCACTTACCCATTGGCGCTCTTCCGGTAAAAAACCTGAAGTGTCTTTATTGCTCTTGGGATTATGGATGTCTATGGCCGTATGGCAAATATTAAAGTCGCCACCAATTATAAGCTTAGGTCGTTCTTTCAACAATTGACTTATATAATTCTCAAAATCCGCAAGAAATTTCATTTTAAGATCTTGGCGTGCATCACCACTACTGCCGCTGGGCACATAAACACTCATGATACTTAAGTCGCCAAAGTCGGCTCGAATAATGCGTCCTTCTTGGTCAATGTAATCGATGCCACAGCCGACTTCTACATGGTCGGGCTTAGATTTGCTAAGAATTCCGACCCCGCTGTAGCCTTTTTTTTCGGCACTGTGCCAGTAACAATGATAACCAAGATCTTGGTAAACCGATTCATCGATTTGCTCAGGTTGGGCTTTGGTTTCTTGGATTAAAAGTACATCGGCTCCAGAGCCGTCTAACCATTCGCTCAAACCTTTGCGCTCTGCAGCGCGAATTCCGTTCACGTTATATGAGAAGATATTCATCCGCTATAGCTTAAATGTGCAATTTTGCCGTTATAGCATGCAAATTAATAGGATATCCGGCAAAACAATTGGAAATACACGGTCTTTTACCTGCTCTTTTTAGCTAGTGGATGGTCCTTGAGCGCTCAAAACTGGGAGCGTCAAATCATTGCACCTGGCGACTCAGCGGAACTTCCTGCGAAAGCATTTTTGGAGGAAAGCTTTGTTTTTGTTCGCCTTTCGGCGGATACCATTCATGTGCCATACAGCATTAGGGGTTCTAACCCTGCTTATCTGGTCTTTGAACCACCTCTTGAGGATACCATCTATTGGACTTATCAAACATTTGATCTTAAGCTGAAATCTCGTTTTAGCCTGAGAGACTCAAGTCTCATTTTACCCCCACTTCGGAAAGGGCAGACTCTTAATCCGGAAGACTTATATCAAGCAGAGGAAGTTGGCTTTAGTCCTTTTAATAGACTCAATTCTCAGGGTAGTATTAGTCGCAGTGTTGCTGTTGGAAATAATCAAGACGCGGTCCTAAACTCGGCTTTGAATTTACAGTTGAGTGGCAATTTGGGAAATCAAACCACAATTAGAGCTAGTATCAGTGACAATACCGTACCTATTCAGGCCCAAGGCTATACGCAACAATTGCGTGATTTTGATCGAGTGTATCTCGAAATTGAAAACCCGGATTTTGGCAAATTAAGAGCGGGCGACTATAATATTCGGTCAAACAACCATTTTCTGAGATTGGAGAAACGAATTTCAGGAGCGGGAATTTCTACAAGGTTCAGATCAGGCGAAAGCCAATACCAAGTTGACCTAGAAGGAGGCTTAGCGCGAGGACGATTTGCAAGAAACCGCTTTCAAGGCGAAGAGGGAAATCAAGGGCCCTACAAGTTACGCGGAGCCAATGGCGAGCAGTTTATCATTATTATTTCGGGTTCGGAACGTGTGTATATTGATGGTGTCCTTCAAAAGCGTGGACAGCAGTTTGATTATATAATTGATTACAATGCTGGGGAGATAAGCTTTACAGCCTTGCAGCCCATTACTAGGGATAAGCGAATTGTAGTTGAGTTTCAGTATACGGAGCAGAATTTCCTACGATCGGTGGCGCAGGGGGCGGTGGCTTGGCAGAAATCTAATTGGGAAAGTGAGGTTCGTTATTACACCGAACAAGACTCCAAGGATCAGCCTATTAGCACAGATTATAGCGATAATGAAAAAGCCTTGCTGGCTTTGGTGGGTGATGATCTAGAAAGAGCGCAAGCCTCCACGATCTTTCCATCTGACTTTAATCCAGCTTTGGTTCAATATCGATTGGTGGATAGCTTGGGTATGGATTCGGTTTTAGTTTTCAGTGCAGATAGTACGCGGGCTTTGTACAATGCTAGTTTTAGTTTCGTCGGAATTAATAAAGGCGATTATCAGCTTGCTCAAAGTAATGCTAATGGCCGCGTTTTTAAATGGGTTGCGCCGGTTGACGGGGTTCCTCAAGGGTCGTATGCGCCGGTTCGCACTTTAATCGCACCCAACCGATTGCAGGTTTTAAGTTATAGTACTCGAGGCAATTGGGGACAGGAAAACCGACAAAGCCTTGCGGTGGAAGGTGCTTTTAGTAATAACCAACTCAATTTGTTTTCTGACCGAGATCGAAGTAATGACGATGGGGCAGCGGCCAAATTTGAATATCAGTTAAAGCGCAATCTCAGTAAGGGTGAGTTGATCCTAAGGACGGTTTACGAATTTAACAATCCGGGTTTTACCACCTTAGAGCGAATACGACCGGTGGAATTTGCTCGTGATTGGAATTTACCTTTTAACTATCAGGGCGCCTTGCAAAATGGCCAGCTGGGTTTAAGTTATCTCATCGATTCTTCTCTAGTAGCCTTGTCTTTTGAGTTTTTAAATAGTCCTATAAAACAAGGCTGGAGGCAAGGCCTTCGAACTAATTGGCAAAGTCAGAAATGGCTAGGTGATCTTAATTTTAGTTTAACAGAAACTCAGGGCCTCGATCGTCAAGAGTCCTTTTGGCGTGAACAGGTAGCTTCTAGATATTATTGGCTTCCAAAGTTATGGCTTGGGTTTGCTAGCGTTGGCGAGTGGAACAGAAAGCGTTTCGGAAATGATAGCCTCACGGCTAATAGTTATTCTTTCCTTGAGTATCAACTTTTTCAGGGTTGGGGAGATACAAGCAAAACCTTTACCGAAATCGGGTTTTTACAGCGCTATGATGATTCGGTTCGTACAGGAAAGTTAGAACCTTTTGCATACGCCTATACCAGTTTCTTGCGGGGAGCCTGGCAGAACCAATACCGCGGGCGCTTAGCTTATAAGATCTACTACAGAAGCTTAAAGATTCAGGCACCGGAAGACCTATCTCTACAAAGAACATTAACCAGCCGCTTAAACTACAATCAACCTTTTCTGAACCGTGCCGTAATTAGTCAAACTTTTTACGAAAGCGGCTCCGGAACAGAACCACGCCGAAGTTTCACCTATGTCGAAGTGCCTCCTGGCACGGGCACACATACCCATGTCGACTACAATGGAAATGGGGTTCGCGAATTGGATGAGTTTGAGCTTGCGCCTACCCCAGACTTGGCCAATTTCGTAAGAATATTTAGCCCTAACTTAGAGTTTGTGCGCACTTCTTCTGTGAAATTTGGCCAAAACCTAAATGTTCAGGCGCCCGCTCAATGGCAAAGCACGGAGCTCAATTGGAAGAAGTTCTTACGTCGTTTTTCGGTAATTACAGCCTATCAACTCGAGCGCAGAAGCCTTTTACTAGGTGGGCTTAATGAGTTAAATCCATTTGATGAATTGTCTAATGATAGTATCCTGGTCGCCCAAAATAATTCCTTTCGACAAACTTTATTTTTTAATCGGAGCAGTTTGATCTTTGGAGGAGATTATACTTTCAGTCGAAATGACAATCGAAATTTACTGAGCTTTGGAATTGAGGAGCGATCCTTGGAGGAGCATCGACTAAATTTACGGTATGGGTTTTGGGAGCATTTTGTGCTTCGATACGGAGGGCGCTACCAGGATAAACTTAATCGCTCAGGTAATTTTACTCAACGCAACTACGACCTCGCTGCTCTTCAACATGAAGGGGTTTTATCCTATCAAGCGAATTCCAGTTTCACCCTTAGTCTTTCCTATTTATACCGCAGTGAAGAAAGCATTGGGACTTATTCCAATAGTTTAATAGGACAGGTTGCGGGTCTTGAGCTTAACTACAATGTCGCTCAAAATATCGCCCTACGTTCAGAGCTCGATTTTATTTACAATGACTTTAAGGGTGTCCTAAATAGCCCCGCTGCTTTCGAAATGTTACAAGCCTTTAAACCGGGCCGAAATTTAGGAGCGCAAGTAGGTGTTCAAAGAACCCTGCTGAAGAATATTGTGATTAGTTTAAATTACAATGGCCGGTTTAGCGAAGGACTTAGCGCGATACATACAGGAAATGTTCAGGTGAAAGCATTTTTCTAGAAAAGCCAAGGCCAAGATACAGGCGCTTTTTAAATGCTTTAGAGTTTGAAGTAGAGGACCTTACCGCAATCTTTGAGCATGCAAAAAATAAAGCTGTATCTAAATAGTCTTTGGAACTTTTTATTTCCTCCTTATTGCTGCGCTTGCTCTTCAGCCTTAGTCCCTGGGGAGCAATTCGTTTGCACGCTTTGCTTTCTGGAGCTGCCAAGAACCTATTACCACAAACATCATTGGAATGCTGTAATGCGATCGTTTCACGGCCGAGTACCCCTGGAAAAAGCAGCGTCTTGGCTTCATTTTTCCAAAGGAGGAGTGGTTCAATCCTTAATGCATCAGTTCAAATACAAAGATCGACCGGATTTAGCCTTGTATTTAGGAAAACAAGCTGCTTTGGAATGCGGTGAATCGGACTTTTTTAAGGGCATAGATTTAGTAGTGCCAGTACCCATACACCCAAAGCGGAAACGAAAAAGAGGATACAATCAGGCTGCGCTTATCGCTGAAGGAATAGCTGATGCTATAAGTGTAAAGACGCAGCCCCAATTTTTAAAGCGACCTCGTTATCAAGGATCGCAAACCCGCGAGCATCGTTTTGAGAGGTGGCTAAACGTTTCAAGTTCTTTTGAAATAGCACCTAAGCATAAAGAAAAGGCAAATCATATATTGCTCGTGGATGACGTTATTACGACTGGCGCAACTCTTGAAGCCTGTGTGCAAGCATTGCTGGGGATAGAAGGAATTAAGATTTCGGTATTTTCACTGGCGCAGGCCTAGATCGCCCTTTATTTGCCATCTTTGCGAGGCAGATTTTAGTCGAATAAAGAATGACAGAACAATCTCAAAGCCCTAAAAATCCATTTCGCTCATTTCCGAGCTTTTTGGTATTCTTTATTTTGGTCCTAGCACTATTTGAGATTTCGATTAGTTCCTGCGCCAGCAAGTCTAGTCCTGGTGGTGGTCCCAAAGACACCCTTGCCCCATTATTAGATACATCCTATCCGGCTAATCTCACCATCAATTTCAAGGCCTCCCAAGTGGAGTTGGTGTTTGAGGAGTACATTCAACTTAAAAACCCTTTTGATCAAATCAATATTAGCCCCCTTCTAAAAGAAGATTTGGTTGTTAAGGGGCGCGGTAAAAAGGTTATGATCGAATTAGGGGATAGTTTAAGAGATAGCACTACTTACATTATTTCCTTTGGCTCAGCCTTAGCGGATCTAACGGAGGGGAATGTGAATAAGAACTTCAAGTATGTATTTTCCACAGGGACTTATATCGATTCCTTGATGCTTCGTGGTCATATTAATGATGCTTATTCGGGCGAAGCCAAAAAGGACCTTTTGGTAGCCTTGTACTTGGCCGATCGTAAAACAGGCCGTGATTCTTTTTTACTGAAAGAACGACCTGATTATTATTCCTTTAGCGATGAAGCAGGTGGCTTTGAAATGACCAATATAAAAGGCGGGCGATATGTTTTAGCGGCTTTTGAAGACAAAGACGGCGACTTTAAGCGGAATAATCCTAAGGACGAAATGGCTTTCTGGCCCGACACCATTTTGATTAGTCCGGATACGATTTATGATTTACATCTCTTTTCCTATGAGCCAGAGCAACAGCAAAGGTTTTACAATGCCCGCCAAGAAGGACCGGGTCATATCCAATTAGCTTGGGCCTTGGCGGCGGATTCCTTAGAGATAGAGGTCTTAGATGTTCCCGCAGACTCGGGCTTCTTTTACTTTTCCGAGAAACACGATACACTTAACTACTACTTTGCCTTTAAGGCAGACAGTCTCCGGTTTAAGCTCAATTACGATAGCTTATTTGTTGATTCTGTGGTTACGGTTCTTTTACGCCAAATGCCGGAAATCAGTTTGAAGATGAAGAGCCCTGTGAAAGAAATCCGAAGAAGAGATACCATTAAACTGCGGTCTAATCGACCCATTTTAAAATGGGAAAAGGACTCGGTTCTATACATTACTGGTTCGGATAGTTTAAATCTACTGCCTCTGCCCGACTCTAACGATCCTTTCCTCTGGTATTATTATCCTCCACATTCATCCGACATAAAATTGGAATTAAAGGCAGGGGCCTTTTCTTCCATTGATTTAGTTTCTGAGTCCAAACAGAGATTTGATTATAAGTATTTCGTAGGAGAGGACTTGGGCTCTATTGATTTTAAAGTTAAAGTTGCGGATAGTAGCACTGCATATATTTTGGAAATTCAAGAAGAGAAAGGTCAGCCTTACTTGTGGAAGACGTTTCAAGATAGCACAGTCGTAACCATAAAGAATGAGATTCCCAGGAAGTTCAAAGTGTTCTTAATTCAAGACTCTAACGACGATGGAAAATTTAGTGCGGGTGACTTCCTGCTAAACCGAGTTCCGGAAAGAAGAATTCCGTATCAAGAGGGATTAGAGATCCGAGCCAATTGGGAGCTTGGTATCGAGTGGTATTACAAACCAAAATAGGAGGTAGAAATCAACAATTCATCGTTGTTAAGTATTGGCCCCTAACCCCTGTGGGGCTTCAAAGCCTTGTATTTTTGACTATCAATTTCCTATACATGAAGAAAATCGCCCTTTTTTCCATTTTGGTATTTGGACTTAGCTCGTGTGTGAGCTCCAAAGTATACAAAGAGTTACAGTCGAAATTCGCAGACTTAGAAGCGGAAAATGTCGATCTACGCAAGAACCGTGATCAAGCGCAATCGTCTCTAAAGCTAGCGGAAGGGAAAATAGTGAACCTAGAGCAGGAGCTTTCTACTCTTCGAGAAAAATCAGCCGAATCTGCAGCGGCTTTATCTTCCCTTCAAAGTCGTTACCAAGACCTAAGTCGCTCCTATGAATACCTACTCGAAAACAACAACAACTTGTTGGCGAGCAACCAGAAGGAGAATCAAAAGTTAGTAGCTAAGCTTAATAAGCTTCAAGAGGAGCTTTCCCGCAAGGAAGATTCACTTCGTTTGGAGAATGAACGCCTCGAGAAATTAAGCGCGGCTATGCAGTCACGGGAAGCTCGAATTAGCGAATTAGAGTCTGCCATTGCCCGAAAAGACAGCACAGTGCAAACCGTTCGTCAGCGCTTGAAAGATGCTCTGCTCAATTTTGATGGAAAAGGATTAACCGTTGAAGATCGCGATGGTAAAGTGTATGTTTCTTTATCCAATAAGCTTTTATTCCCCTCGGCGAGCTGGGAGGTTCAAGCAGAAGGAAAAAAGGCTTTGGATGAGTTGGCAGTGGTGCTTGCAGAGAATCGTGATTTGCAAGTAACGGTTGAAGGTCACACTGATGCGGATGCATTTAACGGGCGAACAGCAGTGAAAGATAACTGGGACCTTTCCGTAATGCGAGCAACGAGCATTGTGAAAATAATTGTTTCTAATGAAGGAGTGAATAAGGCCAATATTACTGCCGCAGGTCGCAGTGAGTATATGCCAATTGCAGACAATGATACTCCAGAGGGTAAAGCTAAAAACCGCCGCACCGAGATTATTATTGAGCCCGATCTTAGCGAATTGAACGATCTTCTGGAGGAATAGTAAGAAGCGCGCTAGGGCAATAAATAAAGGCTATTTTTGTTCCTAGCCTATGGATTTTTACAGCCGAAAAAACCTTTGGAAATTTCTTCTTTTACTATTCGCGGTTTTCATCGGGATGATTACCCTTTTGTATACCGAAAGTTTTCTACTGGACCTGCGAAACGAAGAAGTTAAGAAGGTAAACCAATGGGCCAATGCTATGGCCTTTGTGCAGCGGGCCGATAATAATACTGACCTTACCTTGGCCGGTCAAATTATTGGTGATAACACCACCATTCCGGTTATCATTGTGGATGAAGAAGGGGAGATCGTAGCCACAAATAATATCAACCTACCCAAGAATAACGAAGATGAATATTTGCAAAAGCGATTAGAGCAGATGCAAAGTGATGGTAGCTTCATTGAAATTACCTTAGGCGGTAATGACCGACAGTTCGCCTATTATGAGAATAGTACCCTTCTCACCCAATTACGCTTTTACCCCATTGTACTCTTAGTTGTAATTAGCCTTTTTATAATTATAGCCTATGTGGCCTTTAGTGGCGCTCGAAAAGCCGAACAAAATCAGGTTTGGAATGGCCTCGCGAAAGAAACGGCTCACCAAATTGGAACCCCCTTGTCCTCTTTAATGGGATGGCTGGAATTATTGAAAATGCAGGAGATAGATCCATCTATACCTCAGGAGATGGAAAAGGATATAAATCGTTTGGAGACGATTACAAATCGTTTTTCAAAAATCGGATCCCAACCAGCACTTAAAAAGACAGACCTGGTTTATACCACCAAAATGGCGGTTGAATATCTCCGGAACAGGAGCCCAAAGAAAGTAGAGGTAAACTGTAATCTCCCGCACGAGCCCTTATATTCCAACTTAAATAAACCTCTTTTTGAATGGGTTATTGAGAACCTTATTCGCAATGCCATAGATGCCATTGAAGGTCCAGGAGCCATCAACATTAGTTTACAAGTTAAGGATGCTAAATGGTTGCAGATTGATGTTCAAGACACGGGTAAAGGGATATCAGCGGCCAATTTAAAAACGGTTTTTCGCCCTGGGTTTTCCACTAAGAAGCGCGGTTGGGGCCTTGGTTTAAGTTTGGCCAAGCGAATTGTGGAACAATACCACCAGGGTAAAATATTTGTGGCTAATTCGGTCCAAAACGAAGGCACTACTTTTCGAATTTTGTTACCCAACGTCCCCTATTAGTGGCTGGGGTTTATGTCCATATCCCATTTTGTAAGCAAGCCTGTATTTATTGCGACTTTCATTTCAGCACCTTGCAAGGTGACCGGGCTTTAATGAGCAAGGCTATTGTTAGAGAGGCGGAGATGCGTAAAGATTATCTGGATGACACTCCTTTGCGGTCGCTCTATTTTGGCGGAGGTACGCCCAGTGTTTTGCCTCTCGGAGACATTGTCAGTATTATTGAGGCAATCGACCGAATCTTTGGTTTAAAGGAGGATGCTGAAATATGCTTAGAGGCCAATCCAGATGACTTGAACGAAGAATATCTTAAGGGTCTAGCAGAAAGTCGAGTGAACCGACTGTCTATTGGAATTCAAAGCTTTAAGGAAAAGGACTTAAAGTTTATGAACCGGGCACACTCGGCAGATGAAGCAAAGAAATGCCTTGCACTTTTGGATAAATACGGTTTCACAAATTACACGATTGACCTGATTTACGGTTTACCCAACCAAAGCAATGAAGAATGGCTTTGGCAATTGAATAAGTTAAAGGAATATCAAGTGCCCCACTTTTCGGCTTATGCCTTAACCGTGGAGGAGAAAACTAAATTGGCACACCTGGAAAGAAAGGGTCTAATCAAAGTTGAGGAGGGCAAGGCCGCTCAGCATTTTAAGATGCTTCAAGAATTTGCTAGGGCCGAGGCTTACGAACATTATGAGTTATCCAACTTTGCAAAGCCAGGGTATCGAGCTGTTCACAATGGTAGTTACTGGGAAGGTAAGGCCTACTTGGGCTTAGGTCCGGCTGCTCATTCCTTTAATGGCAAAGAAAGGAGCTGGAATATTTCCAATAATTCCCTTTATTTAAAGGCAATTAGCAAGGGTGAACTACCTTCTGAACAGGAGGAGCTCAGTGAGATAGACCGCTTTAATGAGTTTGTGATGACTAAGCTTAGGCTGGTAGAGGGTATCCATAAAGATGAGCTTCTCGGTTTTTCTGAAGCCTTTATTAATCATTGGGAATTGGAAACAGCCCCTCTATTAAAGTTGGGTAAGCTCAAATTAGAGGAAGAGGTTTATTCTATTCCATCAGAATGGCGGTTTTTTAGCGATGGGATCGCATCAGAAATTTTTAGGTTAAAAGATGAATATTGAATTTGAAAAAGGAGGATTTAGCTGGCGAGTTAGTTTGAACGAATGTTTTGATTGTTCCAGCACATTCGGAGATCCGGAACGCGAGCCTAGCGCCTGGTGGGCAGGACCAGTTAAGGTTAAGCCAGTATTAATGGGTGATTGGGTAGGTGCAGTAGAGAAAGGAGCGAGTGTCAACTTCTTTGATATTCAATTAAACCCACATGGCAATGGTACCCATACCGAGTGTTATGGTCATATTGATAAGGGGCATCAAAAGCTAAATGAACAGCTAAAAGAGAATCACTTTCTAGCCTATTTTCACCGTCAGGATTTAAAGGCCCTTGACGAGGATTTGGTCTTGCAAAAGTCTGACTTACCTGAAGTAGACTGGACCTTGGTAGACGTATTCGCCATTGAGGCTAAGGGAGTTTCTTTTCCTCAAGACTTTAGTGGAAAAAACCCACCCTACTTTGAACCAGAGCTATGTGATTTTTTAGCTCAGCAGGGCGTCAAGCATTTAATATGCAACTTGCCTTCGGTTGATCGCGAAGAGGATGGTGGCGCCTTGGCTGCGCACAGAGCATTTTGGCAATATCCGGAACAAACCCGTGAAGAATCAACGATAACCGAGTTGGCGGCTTATCCACCCGAAATGAAAGAAGGATTTTATTATTTAAATCTTCAGACCGCTCCAATCCATAACGACGCCGTACCCTCAAGACCATTATTTTACAAAACCGAAAGGCTTTAAAAATGGAAAACCCCAACACCTAGAAAGATGTTGGGGTAAAACCTTAACCTGATTAATCTGCTTCGCTAAGGCTAAAGTAAAACTTTTTTTAAGATTGGCAATATTTCATAATTGAAATTGACAGATTCTTATTTTTCAATTCTTTTCTGTTAAAGGCAAAAGAAAACCCCGCTAGTAAAACTAACGGGGTAAACCTTAACCTGATTAATCTGCTTCGCAGAAGCTGAAATGTATGAATTTTCCTGCTTTAGCAAGCTTCAATAAACGTTTAAAGTACCACAGTGGGACTTAAATGCTAGATTATAAGTGTGTTGTCGATAATTAGTAGAGAAAAGGGGAGTCTATAAAATGAAAAAACCCCGGCATCTAGAAAGATGCCGAGGTAAAACCTTAACCTGATTAATCTGCTTCGCTGGATCAAATATAGCAGCTAATTATTGAAAAATGCAAATTTCATAGTTTGGAATTTGCAAAAAATGCAAATGAAAGAATTAAGTATTTGATTTTCAATATCAAAATTTTAGTCCTTTTCTCTTTTTCTTTTATAAAGCTTGGCGGCAATAAAGAACAGAACACCTAATCCTAGTAAAAGGCCTAGTCCCAACCATAGACCATTCAGGTTTTTCCATACTGCCAGCATCACTACAGCTATTAATATTAGAGTGGGCACTTCATTGTAAAGGCGGTAGCCGAAACTGCTAATTCCGGTCGCAGTGCTACTAAGGGCTTTAATTTGTTTCCCGCAGGAGAAATGGTAAATCACTAAAATTAGGATTAAGCTTAGTTTTAAGTGCATCCAAGGAGTCTGAAGCCAAAAACTTTTTAGGTAAAGCATCCCAAATCCCCCTATAAGAGTGAGGTACATGGCGGGCGTTTGGATGATTTTATAAAGCCTTTCTTCCATTAATTGGTACTGCTCCCTAAGAACTTGACCTTTACGATCATCTTCACCTAAGTCCCAAGCTTCCCGATGGTAAACAAAAAGCCGCACGATGTAAAAGATCCCTGCAAACCAGGCGACAAAGCCGATGATATGTAGGGCTTTAAATAACTGATAATCCATAAAGCAAAAATAGGCCAAGGGTCTGACAATTGTCATTTTCCAAGCTTTTTTGAGCCTTTAGTTTTGAAGACAATTAATAAAACTATGGATTATAGACTGGTTGAAAAGTACAATGTGGCGGTTCCTCGATATACGTCCTATCCAACGGTTCCACTTTGGGAGAATAGTGATCTGTCTGGAAAGCGATGGATGGATAAGGTCTTGGAAACCTTTGAGCAAGATGACGAAATCAGTCTTTATATACATTTACCTTATTGCGAAAGCCTTTGCACCTATTGCGGCTGCAATAAACACATCACAAAGAACCATCTTGTAGAAGAGCCCTATGTCAACGCGGTTTTAAAGGAATGGAAAATGTACACAGGCCGCTTCCCGAAAAAGGCGAAAATTAGAGAGATACACTTAGGAGGAGGCACGCCCACTTTTTTTAGTCCGGAGAATTTAAGTCGACTGATTAAAGGAATTATAGAGGAGGCCGAAGTACAAGAATATCATTCATTTAGTTTTGAAGCTCATCCATTTAGTACCAGCGATAAGCATTTAGAATGCTTGTACGACTTGGGTTTTAATCGATTGAGTTTGGGGATTCAAGATTTTGATGAAGAGGTTTTACGATTGATTAATCGCTTCCAAACGGCTGATCAAATTGAACATATTTTGAATAAGGCCCGGGAAATAGGGTATACCTCGATAAACTTTGATTTGATTTACGGTCTACCTAAGCAAGGCGCAGCGCAAATACAGCAAAACCTTGAATGGGTTTCCAAGCTCAGGCCCGACCGAATTGCTTTTTATTCCTATGCCCATGTTCCGGGAGTAGCTCCAAGTCAGCGTGCCTATGATGAAAATGATCTACTTAAAGGAAAGGACAAATGGGAATTATACCAGCAAGGGGCGAATGGTTTTCTAAATATGGGTTATCAGGAAATTGGAATGGACCATTTTGCGCTTCCCAAGGATGATTTAGCCATTTCGGCGCGCAAGCATCAATTGCATCGAAATTTTATGGGCTATACCCCTCATCATACACATTTGGCCCTTGCGCTTGGGGCGAGCTCCATTAGCGACGCCTGGTCTGGTTTTGCTCAGAATGAAAAGAAATTAAAAGACTATTTAAGTCGAGTAAATTCGGAGGAATATCCTCCAATTATTAAATCGCATTACCATAGTGAAGAAGACCTGCAGGTACGATCAAAATTGCTCGATCTAATCTGCCACTTTGAAGCGGATTGGTTAAATGACCGTAGCTATTTTGACAAGTTCTTGAAACCGCGTTTTGAATTGCTTCAAGCGGATGGATTAGTACGAATTTTCCCTTATCAGGTGAAGGTTACACGAAAAGGGCAAGCCTTTATTCGCAATGTTTGTTCGGTGCTAGACCGTCGATTAAGTGCGCATCAATTATCGAAACCGACTTTTAGTAAGGCGGTCTAATTTAGTGATCGGCGCCCACTCGCGGGTGACTGTGGTCTTGATAGAAATGCTCCTCAAAGGTTTCTTCTACTTCATGTGGATCTTTCAAGACTTTGTAAACGACGTATAGGACCATCAAAGGACTCAGTGAAAAAAAGAGCATCACTAAGGGATCTATTCCCAAAATTGCACTTAGCGCATAGGCTCCAATGAATATAAAGGAAAATACAATGCTGAATTTCATCTTGGTGTTTTAGGATCTAACACCAAGCTTGAAATTTGGTTTAAGAACAGGCTTCTACAGATGCCCCAGGTTTGGGGGATGGAGGTGACAAATAGGGAATATCGAGTTCCATTCCGCGTAAGATTAAAAGACCTCCAATTAGGATGATGCTTATTGGGATTAGCTTTTGGAGCTGAGGTGCGAAGCGGATCATAAGATCATTACTAAAAAGGTTAAAACCTATTAAAAGGGGAAGCGTACCTAAGCCAAAAAGGAGCATATAAAGAGCCCCCTCTCCGGGGTTTGCTAAGGATAGTGCCGGTACTAAGGCGGCGTAGACCATTCCGCAAGGCAATAAACCATTCATAGCCCCACTAGTGAAATACCAGAATCCCGCACTTTTACCATGGGCTTTCATTTGCACCTTACGGAGAATAGGTTGAAACAAGCCTAAAAATTTTCGGTCCCAACTGAGGGCTTTGAAGCCAAAATACCCGAGGATGAGTAATAGGCCAGCAATAATGGTGAAGCTCCCTTGTAGATCTGGTATACCTAAGCTAGCCCCGAGCATGGTTGCAATAAGAGCGAGAATAATATAGGTGCTAATACGGCCGCTATGGTAGATGAGCCAGTTGCCTCTTTTCTTGCTCTTTAACCAAGACCCCATGACCACGGCTTGAAGGGCCCCACACATACCTAAACAATGCAGCGATGATATCAAGCCAAATGTAAAGGCAAGCCAAAACATTAGCGCAAGGTTGTCTCGGTTTCGAAATAATAGGCCTTGTCACCCAA